>NZ_JAROKN010000021.1:0-51189 GCF_029455255.1 Arthrobacter vasquezii
GCAGACCCGCGGCCGAAACGGGGCATCCGCGCCTTCGGGAGGCGTGCCGGCCGCCGTTCCGGCTCGTGGTGATAGTCGTCGTCGTCCTCGTGGGTTTCCGGCTCCGTGGAACGGGCAACACCGAAGATTTCCGAACCGAGGGTGTCTGTGAAGAACGGTTCGATATAGGGGGCATCCTGCTGGATCACAAGGTCCAGGAGGTCAGCCGCCGGTGCGCGGTTGGTGACAAGGTAGGTGCCGGCGTCGGTGATTCCGAGATCAAGAACCTGGATATTACCGGACCGCTCACCCGTGGCGACTTCGCGGGCGCTCGTGGCAACCTGACCGGCGTTGGAAGGCGATGCCACCAGGATGCTGACCGGCCGATTGAGCACCTGGTCCACGCCATCGAGCACCAGGTCCTTCTCAGCAGAGGCGAGGACGTAAGCGGTGACCTTGTACCGGCCGCCCAGTACTGAGCCGACGTCTACTGCTTCTGGCACGTGTTCCTCCCGGATGTGGATACTTTGTACCAATGCTACCGGCCACTTCCGGGCAGATAGTGCGCACGCGCGGGGCCACCGCTTACCGGCGTGCGAAGCGGGATAGGAGCGGAGCGAGGAAGTCGCTCAGTTCGGTGATCCGCAGGACTTTCAGCATGCCGATGTAGACCCCTGCCATCAGCGGTCCGGCAACCAGCAAAACGACGACGGCGCTTCCCACCGACTGCCAGACGAACCCGTCCGGCTGGTAGGCACCGAAAAACCACAACAGCCCGGCGCCGAAAGCCGCGGCGATGAGGCCCGCAACGGTCAGCCGGACGTGCACGTCGTAAATATGCCCAGCTCCGTATCCGCCGATTTTCCGGACCAGAAACACATGACTGACGACGACGGCCACAATATTGCCGAGGGTGAAGCTGAGAGCCAGCATGGGAACGATGAGAGCCGGCTCGAACAGACTGGCGGTGAGGGCCAGTGCAACCCCGGTGACCGAGAGGATGAGCTGGATTTTCAGCGGGGTGATGGCGTCTTCCGCCGCGTAGAAAACCCGGTTGAGGAAGAAATTGGCGCTGAGGAAGGGCGCGCCGACCGCCAGCAGCGTGATGATCAGTGCGTTGAGTGCGCCGCCGGCACGGATACCACCGGAGAAGACCATGCCAAGCGGCGCGGCCAGGGCCAGTAGCGCTGCTGCACCGAAAACAGTGGCCACGCCGATGGTCCGCATGCCCAGGGACAGTGTTTCCTTGGTGGTTTCCACATCACCCTGCGAGTGCGCGGCCGCTAGACGATTGAACATGACGGTTGCCAGCGATAGCGCAATCACGGAGTGCGGCAGAACATAGACCAGCGACCCGATGTCCAGGTTGGTCAGACCGGCAATGTAGACGTCGTCGGGCAGGTCGGTTCGAGCTTCTGTGGCGATCGTGGCCACCCACTGGTTGATCATGTAGAGACCGTTGCCGATCAGCATGGTCACGATCGTGATGGAAGCCAGCCGTCCTGTCTTGCCGAGCCCGACGCCGCGCCACCCGAACCTGGGACGAAGGCCGAGGTGCAATCGGCGCAGCGGGACGATGAGGACCACCGCCTGGATGACGATGCCGAGGGTGGTGCCGCCGGCCAGCAGCAACGTATGGGTGGGAGTCCACGTATCGGGGGTATGGCCAGTGGTCCGTTCGGCGCCCAGCATCACGATGAAGGCAATGAGGAAACCGATCGAGACGATGTTATTGACCACTGGAGCCCACATGTACGGGCCGAAGGAGCCGTTGGCGTTAAGCACCTGGCCAATGATCGAGTAAAGCCCGTAGAAGAAGATCTGTGGCAGGCACCAATAGGCAAAGACCGTAGTGAGGGCCAGCGCGTCACCGGACACATTGGTGAGCAGGTCCGCCAGGAACGGCGCAGCGAGCGTAATCAGCACCGTAAGAATGAACAGGACGATGACCGAGAGCGTCATCAGGCGGCTCACGAAGTCCGAACCGCGGTCCTCCTGCTGGCTCGCTCGGATGATTTGCGGCACGAGCACTGCGTTGAACACACCGCCGGCAACCATCAGGAAGATGTAGGTCGGCAGGTTGTTGGCAGCAGGAAACAGGTCGGACACCGCGCCGGCCGTGCCGATCGCCGTGGCGAGAAGAGCGACACGGACGAGGCCGAGGATACGCGAAACGAGGGTACCCGCGGCCATGATTGCGCTGGAGCGTGCTGTTGTATCAGTGGGCGGAACGTTGCCCGCGGGAGTGGGACGGCGACTGGGCACCACGCCCGCATCCTGGACCGGTATTGAGGCGGTGTTGGTATCAGACATCGTGACTTATCGTCTCACCATTGGCGGCCGATCCCGGTAACCGCGGTCCACGCAGCAAGCCCGTAATCGCCACGGTATGACGGGCACCGGCTCAGAGGTACTGCGGCAGGACCTCTCGGGCGAGGTCGGCGATACGCCGCTCGTTAGGGAAGGAGAGCTTGCGGCCGAGGTCTGCGAGCGGAACCCATGCGACGTCGACGGCCTCGTGATCGGGATCATTCTCGATGGTCAGATGCCCGCCCGTAGAGACAAGGAGAAAGTGGTGGACCGTCTTGTGGACGCGGTGACCGCTGACAGTGAACCAGTAGTCAATACTGCCGAGCGCTGCGAGGACGCGGCCGCAGATGCCGGTTTCCTCCTCGATCTCCCTTACTGCTGCCTGTTCGTTGTTTTCCTGGTTCTCCGGATGTCCCTTGGGCAAACACCACTCAAGCCGTCCACCGCGGTTCAGCCTCGCGATGATTGCTACGTTGAGCAGGTCCGTAGAGGTGTCGACGACGATTCCGCCGGCCGACACTTCCTCCACCGTGGGGAGGGACTGATGAATTAAAGGCGCGCCTGTTCGGCCCATTGACGCTGTCAATGGGGTGCGCTTTGGTGCGCTCGGAACGGGACGGTCCATGATCCCACTCTAACTACCTTTGCTGGGGGATGATGACCGCGCGGGCGGCTCCCCGCCAGCATGCAGGACGGTCGGCGTGTTGCCGTGCCGATGGTTCCACCGGCGACCCTTTAGCGCGTGCCCCCGTTCCCGTAATGGTGTTTGGGCTGATCTCTGGCACGCTTAAAGGACTATGGTGCACCTGTTGGAAGATTCCCCGTTGACCGCCCCCCTTCCGGCGGTGGTTACTGAGCTAGGACGGCTGTTCGCTGATGCCGGCCACGAGCTTTCACTGGTGGGCGGGCCGGTCCGCGACCTTTTCCTCGGTAGGTCCTCGCCGGACCTCGATTTCACCACGGACGCTGATCCGGATCAGATAATCGCGGTCATCCGGCGGTGGTCCGACGCCTTTTGGGAGATTGGCCGGGAGTTCGGAACGATCGGGCTGCGCAAGGCGTCCTTCACCATCGAAGTCACGACCTACCGCGCCGAGGCGTATGAGCCGTCCTCCCGCAAGCCCGTGGTTGCCTTCGGCACGAATCTGGAGGATGACCTCCTCCGCCGGGACTTTACGATCAACGCCATGGCCTTGCGTCTGCCCTCACTGGAACTCGTGGACCCGTACGGTGGAGTAAAGGACCTGCACGCGGGCCTGCTGCGCACTCCGGGGGCGCCGTCGTCGTCATTCTCCGATGATCCGCTCCGAATGATGCGCGCGGCACGGTTCGCTTCCCAGCTGGGAGTGGAGGTTGCGCCGGAGGTGCGGGATGCGATGACCGCGATGGCCGAGCGCATCACCATCATTTCCGCAGAGCGCGTCCGGGATGAGCTGATCAAGCTCATCAACGGTGCCCACCCCCGGCGGGGCGTCGACCTCATGGTTTCCACCGGGTTGGCCGACCACGTGCTGCCTGAGGTGCCTGCGCTGCGCCTTGAGATGGATGAGCACCACCGGCACAAGGACGTCTACCAGCACTCACTGACCGTGCTGGAGCAGGCGTGCGCACTGGAAACCGATGACGACGGCGCGGTGCCGGCTCCGGACTTTGCCCTGCGGTTCGCTGCCCTGATGCACGACGTCGGGAAGCCGGCCACCCGGCGCTTCGAACCAACCGGCGCGGTGAGTTTCCGCCACCACGATGTTGTCGGAGCAAAGCTGACAGCCAAGCGGATGAAGACGCTCCGTTTCGACAATGACACGATCAAGGCGGTGGCGCGCCTCGTGGAGCTGCACATGCGCTTCTACGGCTACGGCGAGGCGGGCTGGACGGATTCCGCCGTGCGCCGTTACGTGAGCGACGCCGGGCTGCAGCTTGAACGGCTGCACCGGCTGACGCGGTCGGACGTGACAACGCGCAACCGCCGGAAGGCAGAGCGCCTCGCTTTTGCTTACGACGACCTCGAGAACCGCATCGCTGCGCTCGCCGAGCAGGAAGAGCTCGCATCGATACGGCCGGATCTGGACGGAGAAGACATCATGAAGCTGCTGGGTATTCGGCCGGGGCCGGTTGTGGGGCGGGCCTATCGCTTTCTTTTGGAGGAACGCATGGAACATGGTCCGCATACCCGTGAGGCTGCCGAGTCCAAGTTGCGCGTCTGGTGGGCCGGCCAGCCCGAAGCAGGAGATGAATCATGAGCCAGTCCGGAGCAGCTGCCGCTGATCTGACCGCGGCGGGCACACCGCTGCCTAACCTTTGGCTATTGCGCCACGGTGAGACGGAGTGGTCCCGCGACGGCAACTACACCGGCCTCACTGACCTTGCGCTGACTTCGGCCGGCGAGCAGCAGGCACGGGACGCTGCGAGCCGGTTGGCCGGCGTCGAGTTTGACCTGGTCTTCACGTCTCCGCTTCAGCGTGCGCGACGCACGGCTGAGCTGGCCGGTTTTGGTGGCGCCGAGGTGCTCCCGTATGCCCATGAGTGGGACTACGGCGACAATGAAGGCCGTAACAGCGCGCTTGTCCGCAAGGAGAATCCGGATTACCTCATCTGGAAGGACGGCGTCCCAAACGGAGAAACCATTGCCCAGGTGGCAGCACGCGCTGACCGGATCATCTCGAGGGTTCAGGCCGGTTGCGGCACACCGGCGGACCAGGATCCGCAGGCGCAACCGGTGCGTAACGCCCTCCTGGTTGCTCACGGCCACTTCCTCCGGGTGCTTACGGCGCGCTGGCTGGAGTTCGAACCCGTGGAGGGGCGGCGCTTCATCCTTGGTACGGCCGCGGTGTGTGCGCTCGGCTGGGACAAGCGCACTCCCGCCATCCTGCGCTGGAACGTCTAACTTCCCGGTGCCCGCGTACTCCGTCGGCCATACGTGATGCTCCGCAGTAGCCACTCTGCCGGGCCAATTCGTATGCGTGCGAGGAGAAGGCGGCTGAGGATAAGTTGGGCTGCAAAGATGACGACGGCGATTCCCGCCACCGCGCTGGCCGGCAGTCCGTCGGAGAGCCGCAGCCCGTAGGCGGTGAAAACGAGCGCCATGATCACCGACTGCAGGAGGTAGTTGGTGAGCGCCATGCGTCCCGCGGGTGCAAGCAGTCCGCAGAGGCGTGCTCCGGCCGCCGTGCGGAAGAGCAGCAGGAGGAGACTCACGTAGCCGGCTGTCTGCAGAGGCGCGGTGAGCGTTGAGATGCCGAAGGCCAGCACACTGAACCGGTCGCCGCTCCCATAGGTGGTCAGGTAGGCCTGGAAAACACCGGCGGCGAGGCCGACGGGAAGGCAGGTTGCCGCCGTCGTCGTCAGGATGCGGGTGGGGAGCGGCCGTTCCAAAAGGCGGGCCCGGGCGGCCGCGAGCCCGAGGTAGAACATTCCGAGCGAGAGCGGACCCTGAACGAAGACCACACCGGCAACGTTCTCCAGGAAGTTGTCCGCGTTGGCTGCGAAGACCGAGCTTGGGCTCTGGGTGAGCGCGCCTGAATTGACTGCAATAGCGGCGGAAGGAGCACCCGCTCCGGCGCCGGCAATGAAAAGGCCCACAGCCAGGATGAGCGAACCGATCCCTCCAATCAGCGCACTGCCCGTGATGACGGCCGTGGACGTGCGCAGTGAGTGCGTCGCGAGCAGAATCAGGCCCATCAGCGCATACGTCAGGAGGATGTCCCCAAAAAACAGGACGAGACCGTGCAGCAAGCCGAGGACAAACAACGCAGCAAGGCGGCGCTGGATGCGTTGTACCGGGGATGCGGTTGCCGCAATGGCCGCCCGCCACTGCAGATCAAAGCTGTAGCCGAACAGGAAGGAGAAGAGTAGGTAGAACTTCGCTTCGAAGAGAGCTGCAACCGTGAACCGCACTGCGAGGTCAGCTGCCGACCGGTGATTCGGGCTGATTTCGCCGGCAAGGGTGAACGGGTCGGCGAAGTACCAGATATTGACCATGAGGATGCCGCCGAGCGCAAAGCTGCGCAGCGCATCGACCTCGCGGAGCCGTGCAGATCCCATCCGCCTACCTCTCCTCGAATCCTTGGTCAGCCTAACGCTGCCTGGCGGGCTAATGCGCTGCTGCTGTCCCGGCTACTCCCCGTCCGGCAAAATATTCGGAATTTCTCGCAAAAGAGCTAGGCGAAGGCGCTTCGTTTGAGGTAGCTTTGAGAAGTGCCATTGGGAGAACCCAATCTTCCTTTGTTTTTGCACTGTTCAGGTAAGCGCAAGTTAGAAGTGGAGGTGGGATTCGGTGATTAATCTTCTCGGCGGCATGATGGCCGCGCGAACCCGCCCAGCCTCCGCCATCGCTGCGCATTAACTTCCTGCTGAAAACGGCACTTCTCTCCTAATTTCTTCTGCGGAGAAGTTTTCTTTTTCCTTTGTGTGCGTCAGGCGGAACCCGCCTCGCTTTTTCGTGCCTTTCTCACGAATTCCGGGCTCATCGCAGCCCTCTTCTCTTCCCGCACCACAATCTCAGGAGATATCCATGCCTGTTTCAGCCCCTGTTTCCACCGAACGCACCACGGCCCAGGTCGATGCACAGCAGCGTTCACACGGGGAATTCATCATGTCCGGCAGTCTCACCCGCCTCGACCCGGTTCGTGAACCCGACACGCAACCCGTCGATTTATCAGCGGTGATGCCTGACTTCACGCAGCGAGAGGAGGTGTACTTCATGATTAAGAAACTTCGGGAAAGTGTTTCCTTCTGGAAGCGAATACAGGAATCGTCGGTCGATAACGCCTGGGAAAACGCCCAGTCTTTTGCCCTGCCGCAGCATCACCTGTTCATCAAGTAACAGGTGCGTCCATGCGGCGTGTAGCCGCGCCCTGTCGATCCGCGAAGGAGAAACTGATGCAAGTCATCGGTGCCACCACCAGAGAAGCCCGCGCTTCCCAGCGCGGGCTTCCGCCTTTAACGGACCACTCCGGCTCCACGAGGCGCTCCCGCGGAATGTCGTGACTGTTGTCCGCGTTATATGGTCACTAGTGGCCAGAGGTCAAGTGCTGGCAGAAGAATACAACCTGGACGGCGAAGGGAGGGCTCGTGACCCCCGTGAAGCGCGTGGCGATGCTGTCGCTTCACACGTCGCCCTTCGATCAGCCCGGCGGCGGCGACGCCGGCGGTATGAATGTCTATGTACGCTCAGTGGCGCTGGAGCTCGCCAAGGTCGGTATCGACGTCGAAATTTTCACTCGCGCAGCAGCGGACGGGCAACCTCACATTGAGGAGCTGGGCCCGGGCGTCCTGGTCCGCCACCTTATTGCCGGACCCACGCGCCGGGTTCCGAAAGAAGTACTTCCCCAACTCTCCGATGACCTGGCCGACGCCATCGCCGACGCCACCGATCTGCTTGCCGACGGACACTTCGATGTCATCCACTCCCACTACTGGGTCTCCGGCATCGTGGGCTTGACCGTCGCGAAATCCCTCAACCTGCCGTTGGTCCACTCGATGCACACCATGGCGAGGGTGAAGAACCTCCGGCTGCATGCCGGAGGAGTAAGGGAACCTGAATCGCGGATTTCCGGCGAGCAGACCATCGTCAACGACGCCGATCGCCTCATCGCCAACACAAGTACCGAGGCCGCGGAATTGGAATCCCTTTACGGGGCGGCCGCCGAGAAGGTCGACATTGTCGCCCCCGGTGTGGATCTCGACATCTTCAATGCGCTTGACCGGCCCGCCTCGCGTTCCGGGCTTTCGTTCTCTGCCGAGACGTTCCACGTGGTCTTCGCCGGCCGGATCCAGAAGCTGAAGGGTCCCCACCTGCTGGTTGAGGCTGCCGCTGACTTGCTGGCGCGGCGCCCCGACATCCCACTCCAGGTCAGCATCATCGGCTCCGGCAGCGGACCTGAAGCCCTGGAGCTGCGGCCCCTGATCAATCGGCTTGGACTACAGGACGTGGTCCGGCTCTATCCGCCCGTTTTGCCGGAGCAGCTTGCGCACTGGTTCCGCGCGGCCGACGTCGTTGCGATGCCTTCCTACAGCGAATCTTTCGGTCTGGTGGCGCTTGAAGCGCAGGCCTGCGGCACACCGGTTCTGGCAGCGAATGTCGGCGGACTGCCGCAGGCGATCAGTGCCGGGCGAACCGGCGTTCTGGTTGACGGGCATGGTGCCGCACTATGGTCAGCGGCGCTGGAGGTCCTGCACGACGACGGCGTAATGCGCCGCAGGCTCGGCACCAATGCTGCGGTGCACGCGTTGGCTTTCGGTTGGCAGCGGACCGCACTGTTCACGGCGCAGAGCTACCGGACGGCCGTCGAACAATACGAGGGTGCGCCCGCACTGTAGGCCCCAGCACATCAGCCAGTTCCCCAGGACCGTGTGCCTAGGATGGACGGGTGAATGCAGCCGCCGAACTCGCCAGCTATCTCGACTCAGTAGGTATTACCGGGAAGGTTGCCACACCGCGGCAGGACAACCTGCGGCACATGCAGCTGTTCCTCGATGGAAACGAGCACCTCGAGTTTGGTGTGCGGCTTACCCGCACCTGGAGCCTTGATGAGGTGTTTGACCTGATGCACGAGCGCGTCGGCACCAGCGCCGACCGGGATCATCTCGAGGGTCAGGACACCATCGACGCGCACAAGTGCGTCGCAGCACTCGACCGGTTCGCGGACCGGTTTGGCGTGGCCGTCCGCTCGGGCAGCCGGATTCTGTTCGCGACCGGCCACCCCGCAGGGTTGCTGCCCGTTCACGCTGCGCTCGCCGCTGCAGCTGAACGGGGCGGCGCAACCGTCGTCAAGGTCCCCGAGGGCCAGCCCTTCCGTGACGGTGACATCCGGCAGTTGTTCGGTGTCCTGGCCTGGCATCAGTACGGCGGCCTCGTCCACACCCACTATCCGGAGCCGATGCGGCTCAGCCTTGAGCTTCTCGCATCCCAGGGCGCACCCGCGCCCGAGCTGGTCGTGGCCGATCATGGTTGGGCAGGGCATGCCGCATCAGTTGGCATTCCGACTCTCGGCTTCGCCGACTGCAATGACCCCGGCTTGTTTGTCTCCGAGGCTGAGGGGCAGTTGGAGGTCGCGGTGCCGCTGGATGACAATCTGTGCCCCGGTCTGTATGAGCCGATGACCAGCTACGTTCTGGAGCGCGCAGGACTCGGCTAAAGCCCCTCTTCGGCGGCGCGCTCGCGCGTGGGCGCGCTGGTAGATTGGATGCAGCTCACACCCGAGCCGCCCATAGTCCAGCCAGCACCCCGGAGGGATTTCAGACGATGACGTCTATCCACGCCCCTGTGTCCGATCTCGACATTGCACGAGCGGCCCGTATCCGTCCCATCGAGGACATCGCAGCAGCGGCGGGTATTCCTGCTGAAGCGCTGGAACTGCACGGGCGGTACAAGGCAAAGATCGACGTCGCGCAGTTGCCTCGCGTCCCCGGGAAGGCGCCGGGGAAAGTGGTTCTGGTCAGCGCCATGAGTCCAACTCCCGCGGGTGAAGGAAAGTCCACCTTGACGGTAGGGCTTGCGGATTCGCTGGCGCGGGCCGGCCAGAGCGTGATGGTTGCGCTGCGCGAGCCCTCGCTTGGCCCGGTCATGGGCATGAAGGGCGGAGCCACCGGCGGCGGGTATTCGCAGGTGCTGCCGATGGAGGACATCAACCTTCACTTCACCGGTGATTTCCACGCGATCACCAGTGCAAACAACACGCTCATGGCCCTGGTGGATAACTCCATCTACCAGGGCAACCCGCTCAACATCGATCCGCGAAGGATCACCTTCAAGCGCGTGCTCGACGTCAATGACCGCAGCTTGCGGGACGTGGTGATCGGACTGGGCGGGCCCACGCAGGGAGTTCCGCGCCAGGACGGTTTCGACATCACGGTGGCGTCCGAAGTCATGGCCGCTTTCTGCCTCGCCACTGATCTCGCCGATCTCCGGAACCGGCTGGCGCGCATGACCATCGGATATACCTATGACAGGAAGCCGGTAACCGTTGCGGATCTCGGCGTCGAGGGAGCGCTGACACTGCTGCTGAGGGACGCCGTGAAACCGAATCTCGTGCAGACGATTGCCGGCACGCCGGCGCTGGTGCACGGCGGACCGTTCGCCAATATCGCACACGGCTGCAACTCGGTCATCGCCACCCAGACAGCGCAGCGCCTTTCCGACATCGTGGTAACCGAGGCTGGGTTCGGCGCAGATCTGGGTGCCGAGAAGTTCATGGACATCAAGGCGCGGGCCGCGGATGTGGCGCCTGACGCCGTCGTAGTGGTTGCGACCATCCGTGCCTTGAAGATGCACGGTGGTGTGGCGAAGGACAATCTGCGGGAGCCGGATGTCGACGCGGTGAAGCGCGGAGTCGTGAACCTTCGGCGCCACGTAGCGAACGTGCGGAAGTTCGGCATCACACCCGTGGTGGCCGTCAACAAGTTTGTTACTGATACGGATGAGGAACTCGAGTGGCTGTTGTCGTGGTGTGCTGCCGAGGGTATCAGCGCGGCCGTGGCGGATATCTGGGGTGAGGGCGGCGGCGGCCCGGGCGGTGACGATCTCGCCGGGAAAGTCCTGGCCGCGCTTGAAGCACCTCGCTCCTTCCGGCACCTGTATCCACTGGAACTCCCTGTGGAGGAGAAGATCCGCACGATTGCGCAGGAGATTTATGGGGCATGCGACGTCGAATTCTCCGCTGCTGCCCTGCGCCGGCTCAAGGAGATCCAGGCAAACGGGTGGGATCAGCTTCCGGTGTGCATGGCCAAGACGCAGTACTCGTTTTCCGACGACGCCACCCGGCTCGGCGCTCCCGAGGGTTTCACCCTCCATGTACGGGACCTGATCCCGAAGACCGGAGCGGGCTTCATTGTCGCCCTCACCGGAGCGGTGATGACCATGCCCGGTCTGCCGAAGGAGCCAGGCGCCCTGCGCATGAACGTGGATGACGAGGGCGGCGCGGTGGGACTGTTCTGAGTATTGTCCAGCGATACAAACGAAAGGACTGTGGGTGAAGGCGCTTTATAAATCGGGTGCTCGGGCTGGTTTTGAGTTCGTGGATCGGCCGGAGCCGGTGCCTGGCGTGGGTGAGGTGAAGATCCGGGTGTTGACCACGGGTATTTGCGGGACGGATCTGCATATTGAGTCGTGGGATTCGTGGGCGGCCGGGATTATCGAGGCGCCGCTGATTCCCGGGCACGAGTTCTACGGTGAGGTTGTGGAACTCGGTGAGGGTGTGTGTGAGGTCCGGGTGGGGGACCGGGTGTCCGGTGAGGGACATATTGTGTGTGGTATTTGCCGTAATTGCCGTGCTGGGCGCCGGCAGATGTGTATCCGGACGGTCAGTGTGGGCGTGCAGCGTGATGGTGCGTTTGCTGAGTTCGTGGTGATTCCGGAGACCAATGTGTGGGTTCACCACGATGCTGTGACACCGGAGTTGGGTGCGGTGTTCGATCCGTTCGGTAACGCGGTTCATACGGCGTTGAGTTTCCCGTTGGTGGGTGAGGATGTGTTGATCACGGGGGCTGGTCCGATTGGTTTGATGGCGATCGCTGTTGCCCGTCATGCCGGTGCACGCAACATTGCGATCACGGACGTGTCGGAGCCGCGGTTGGATCTTGCCCGGTCCATCGGCGTGGATTTGGCGGTGGATGTGAGCCGGATGCGGATCATCGAGGCGCAGCGTGAGCTGCATATGGTGGAGGGTTTTGATATTGGTCTGGAGATGTCCGGGCACCCCACGGCGTTGCCGGAGATGATCGAGAACATGAACCACGGCGGGCGGATCGCAATGCTGGGCTTGCCGTCCCAGGACATCACGATCGACTGGGGGAAGGTGGTCACGCACATGCTCACGTTGAAGGGTGTGTATGGGCGGGAGATGTTCGAGACGTGGTACGCGATGAGTGCGATGCTGCAGTCCAATGACCGGTTGCGTGATGCGGTGGCGAGTGTGGTCACTGACGTTTTGCCGGCGTCTGACTGGCAGGAAGGTTTCAGCATTGCCCGTGATGGGCGCAGCGGCAAAGTAGTGCTTGACTGGTCGGCGATCTAGAGGGAGTTTGCGAATGTTTGTTTCAGTGCGGGATCAGCTGCAGTCGGAGCTGCAGGAAATCCGGGATGCGGGTTTGTATAAGCATGAGCGGACCATTTCTTCGCCGCAGTCCAATAGGATCCGCGCGGCGTTGGGCAGCGCGGAGGGGGCGCAGGTGTTGAACTTCTGCGCCAACAACTACCTTGGTTTGGCGGATCATCCGGCGATTATCGAGGCTGCGAAGGGTGCGTTGGATGATCGCGGGTTCGGGATGGCGTCGGTGCGTTTCATCTGCGGGACGCAGGATCTGCATCTTGAGCTCGAGAAGCGCGTGTCGGCGTTTTTGGGCACTGAGGACACCATCTTGTTCTCGTCGTGTTTCGATGCCAACGGCGGGGTGTTCGAATCCCTGTTGAACGCTGAGGATGCTGTCATCTCGGATGCGTTGAACCACGCCTCGATCATTGACGGGATCCGGCTCAGTAAGGCGCAGCGGTACCGGTACGCGAACCGGGATATGGCGGATCTTGAGGCGAAGCTGCAGGAGGCTTCTGGTGCGCGCCGTCGGTTGGTGGTGACTGATGGGGTTTTCTCGATGGATGGGTATCTTGCTCCGTTGCAGGAGATCTGTGACTTGGCGGAGCGGTATGACGCCATGGTGATGGTCGATGATTCGCATGCTGTGGGTTTCATGGGGCCAACGGGGGCGGGAACACCGGAGCATGCTGGTGTGTCTGACCGGGTGGATCTGTATACCGGGACGTTCGGTAAGGCGTTGGGTGGTGCCTCGGGTGGGTACGTGTCCGGGCGGGCGGAGATCGTCGAGTTGTTGCGGCAGCGGGCGCGGCCGTATCTTTTCTCCAACTCGCTGGCCCCCTCGATTGTCGCGGCAACCCTGACGGCCCTGGACCTGGTCCAGAACAGTGCGGAGCTTCGTGCACGGTTGGGTGAGAACGCGGCCCTGTTCCGGTCTCGGATGAGCGAGGAAGGATTTGAGCTGCTCGCCGGCGAGCATGCCATCATCCCGGTTATGTTCGGTGATGCCGCGCTGGCGGCGAGAGTGGCGGACAGCATGCTCGAACACGGGGTCTACGTGATCGCGTTCAGCTACCCGGTTGTCCCCAAGGGAGCCGCGCGCATCCGTGTGCAACTCTCCGCAGCCCACAGCGCCGAAGACGTGGAAGCGTGCGTCACCGCCTTCGTTGCAGCACGGGACGCCACGGCGTAGTTCCTGCGTGCCGCGCTGAAGTAGGCGAGGGTGATTGCTTCCTGCTGAGGAGTACGTAGGCGGATGCCGCGCGGAGGCGATCCTGCCGCCCCAACCGCCCCGGTCACGCCCAACGGTACTAAACCGGCGCCTTGCCGGTGTGGACCACCTTGACAGGTGCCGCTACCGTTCTCGGCCGGACCGCCAGGTAAAGCCCGCCCACTGTGAGCAGCACCAGCGCAGCAACAACGACGGCGGTGCCCGGGTCATCAGCCAACAGCAGCGGTATTGCCCGCCCCGGTGCCGTGGCTGCGAACACAAAAGCGATTGCAATGCCGATGTAGCTACCGATCATGTTGGCCCGGTGAGCAACGATGTTGCGGCGGATCGCCGAGACGAGGCCGAGCGTCACCGTGATAATGGTGAAGGCGGAGAGACCGTGAAGCCAGCTGAAATGTCCGTCGGTCACAATCCCGAAACTGCTCACGCAGACGAAGTACATGGCGCTCACCCAGGTATAGCCAATGATCCTGTGGGTGCGGTCGCGTCGCCGTCGGAAAATATTGAGTGGCCCGAGCACCAGGACGTACAGCGCGGCGACCACGTGGGCGGCTATGAGCGGGCTCCAGTCCATGGTCATAAGATAGACCCACTATCTTGCGATGTATATCTGGATAGTTGACGTCTTTCCACTATCCAGTGAGGACCCTCGTGCAGCTGAAGGAACTGAGCGCGTCAACGGGCATAAGCGCCGCCAGCATCAAGTTCTATCTTCGCGAAGGACTGCTCCAGCGCGGGGTCGAGATCCATCCCACTCGTGCCGAGTACAGCATCCGGCACGTTGAACGCCTCGAGCTGATCTCGGGTCTCCGGTCAGTCGTCGGGCTTCGTGTCGATCAGATCCGTGGCTTGATCGGACTCATTGAGGATACCGGTGTATCCCGCCTTGAGCTGTTGGGCAAAACCCAGGCGATGGTGATGGGTGCCCCTGCGGAAGCGGTGCAGGACCACCCGCTTATGAACGGGCTGTTGGCAGCCCAGAGCTGGCCGGATGCACCCTCTGAGGCGCGCGCGCTGCTCAACATCATCCTCCGGGAAATGGAGACAATGGGACTTTCGGTGAGCGCCGACGTCGTACTTGGATATGCACGAGCGGCCGATCAGGTGGCACAGCAGGATCTGGGCACAGTCCTCGACACACAGTCCCGGGATCAGGCAGTGCTCGCGGTGGCAGTGGGTGTCCGCGCATACAGCCGACTGCTCCTTGGCCTAGTGGGGATGGCGCAGGCGTCGCACAGCATCCGCCGACTGGGTGGAACACGTTCCGCGTGAAGCCTGCAGGCCACGTTTCTTCAGGACAGTGGCAGGGCCACCGAGCAGACGAGGGATACCGCGAGGATCACCAGGGTTGAAATCAAACCGAGCAGCACCGGGCGCTTGCCCACGCGCAGCAGGCTTTTCAGGTGGACTCCCAGACCCAGGGCGAACATCGCCGCTGACAGCAGCAGCGTCTGCAGGATCTGTGCCAGTTCCAGGACCCCTTGCGGGAGGACATCCGAGGTGCGCAACAGCATCGCTCCGACAAACCCCACAATAAAGAGCGGGACCACGGGAGGAATCTTGCCGCCTGTAGCCGGTTCGGCACGGCGCATGCGCAGGGCTATTCCGGCGGTGATCGGCGCCAGGGTGAGGACACGGGCGAGTTTCACCGTGACGGCAACAGCAAGAGCAGAGCTGCCCACTGATCCGCCCGCGGCAACAACCTGTGCCACTTCATGGGTCGATGCCCCGATCCACACGCCGAGGGTCCTCTCCGGCATTCCCAGCAGCCCGCCCAGGAAGGGGACCGTGGGGATCATCAGGGTCCCAAAGAGCACCACCAGTCCGATGGCGGTGGCGACTTCCGTCTTCTTGGCGCCGGCCGCAGTCTCCGTGGCTGCAACCGCTGCCGCACCGCAGATAGAGAACCCTGAAGCGATGAGAAGTCGCTGGGCAAAGCTGATGCCCAGGAGCTTTCCGATCCACAGTGTGGCAGCGAAGGTCACACCCACTGACAGAAAAACAAGGAGGAGCACACCGGGGCCCAGCCCAAGTACTGCTGAGAGTGAGAGTTGAAGTCCGAGCAGTACGATGCCCGCCCGCAACAGGGTTTTGGATGAAACACCGATCCCCTCGAAGAACAGGGATGGCACCGGCAACAGGTTCCCCCAGGCCGCTCCAAGGAGGATGGCGATCAAGAGCGGGCTGGTTCCCGGAAGTAGACCGCTCAGCAGCCAGGAAATTGCAGCGCCGGCGAGACACACCGCCAGACCGGGAAGGCTATTGCTCATGTCAACAATTTCTCATGCGATGCGATCGCCAGCGGTCGGACAGGCCACTTCCCCACAACAAAACGCCCCCGGTAGGACCGGGGGCGTTTCATCAGAGGGGAACTGCTCTAGCGCTCGACCTCGCCGCGAATGAAAGCTTCAACTTTGTCGCGGGCGATGTCGTCGTTGTACTGCTCCGGCGGCGACTTCATGAAATAGCTTGACGCCGAGAGAATCGGTCCGCCGACGCCGCGGTCTGCGGCAATCTTCGCGGCGCGGATGGCGTCGATGATCACACCGGCAGAGTTCGGGGAATCCCACACCTCGAGCTTGTACTCAAGGGAAACCGGTGCATCGCCGAAGTTGCGGCCCTCGAGACGCACAAACGCCCATTTGCGGTCATCGAGCCAGGCGACGTAATCCGACGGTCCGATGTGGACGTCGTCGGCGTGCAGTTCGGCCTCTACGTTTGAGGTGACAGCCTGGGTCTTGGAAATCTTTTTTGACTCAAGGCGGTCCCGCTCGAGCATGTTCTTGAAGTCCATGTTGCCGCCGACGTTGAGCTGGTACGTGCGGTCCAGCGTGACTCCGCGGTCTTCGAACAGCTTGGCCATCACGCGGTGGGTGATCGTTGCGCCGATCTGGCTCTTGATGTCGTCACCCACAATCGGCACACCCGCTGCAGTGAACTTATCAGCCCACTCCTTGGTGCCTGCGATGAAAACGGGAAGTGCGTTGACAAAAGCGACGCCCGCATCGATTGCGCACTGGGCATAGAACTTCGCTGCTGCTTCGGAGCCGACTGGCAGGTAGCAGACCATTACGTCAACCTGTGATGCCTTGAGCTCAGCGACGACGTCAATCGGCTCCGCATCGGATTCGACGATGGTCTCGCGGTAATACTTGCCCAGGCCATCGAGGGTGTGCCCGCGCTGGACCTTCACTCCGGTGGGCGGCACGTCCGCGATCTTGATGGTGTTGTTCTCGCTGGCGCCGATGGCGTCGGCGAGGTCCAGGCCGACCTTCTTGCCATCGACGTCGAACGCGGTGACAAACTGCACGTCATTGACGTGGTACTTGCCGAACTCCACATGCATCAGGCCGGGGATGGTCGCCGTGGCGTCTGCATCCTTGTAGTACTGCACACCCTGCACCAGGGATGCTGCACAGTTGCCAACACCGACGATTGCTACCCGAATGGGGTTAGTTCCCACTGTTCTCCTCTTTACGCGCACTTATAACCGCCCGGACCGAGGTCTTTGTTTGCCTTTGCCTCCGGCGAAATCCACAGCTTACCCAGTCTACTTGTTATTGCGAACGCCCGTTGTTGCCTGCTCATTCCCTCAAGCCCTCCGGAGTGCGGAATTACAGGTGGGTTTCTACGAAGAGGGCGCCATTGTCCTGCCCGTTGGCTAGGCTTTCGAGACATGGAGCAAGAGCAGGGTCAGCGCCGCCCCGCAAGCATCTCCGTGCCTACGCGCGGGGACCCCTTGCTCAGGCATGCCGCGGAAGTCGCCGGCGGGCCACTTGGGAGGCACGCTGCACCGGGCAGGGTGCGGCCGGCCGTCTTCACCGTCGGGCGGGTCCTGATCCTGATGACCACAGCCGCCGCTGTCCTGGCGGTGCTGATCAAGGCTCCGTGCCGAACCGACGGATGGACACGTCCCGCGCAGTTCTACCGGGGCTGCTACTCAGACTGGACCGAGGCCTTCCAGTTCCAGGGTCTCGGAAGCGGTTTGTCCCCATTCGCGGAGGGGTCCACCTTTGATGGGCCGCTGCTCGTTGGAGTGTTTGCGGGACTGGTCGCGCTACTGGTGCCGACGTCCGCGGACGGCATAGTCCAAACGCAATCCCTGATGCAGTATTTCGACGTGAACGCTGTACTGATCGCTGCCGCGTGGATTGGAACTGTTGTTACCGTGATGCGACTGGCGAGTCGCCGACCCTGGGATGCGGCGCTTGTGGCGGTGGCGCCGATCGCGATCCTGACGGCAACCTCAAGCTGGGTGCTGCTGTCCGTCCTATTGAGTGTCCTGGCTGTGTGGGCGTTTGCGCAGGAGCGCTATGTGATCTCCGGCGTCCTGCTCGGGTTCGGCGCCGGGTTCAGCGTTCACGTGCTCCTGGTCCTCGCTGCCGTCATACTGTTGGCCATCCGGACCGGCCGGTTCAGGGGTGCCCTGCTGAGCGGCGGTTCGCTGATCGCCGTCTGGGTACTCACCGTTCTGCCGTTCGGGCCCGAACGCGTTCTGGCACTGCCGTGGGAATACGATCCGGCTCGCCTCGGCATTTCCTCTTCGCTGTGGGCGGGCTATGACCTGCTTGCGCAGCGGCTCGGCCTGCCGGTGCTCTCTCCGGTAGCAACAGCAACCCTGGCTTTTACCATTTTCGCGGTGCTGGTTGCCCTGATATGCCTGCTGGTGCTGCGGGCACCGCGACGCCCACGCCTTCCGCAAGTGATTCTTCTGCTGCTCGGAGCACTCGTCCTGGTCCTGCCCGACTACCCTCCCGCACTCACTCTGTGGTTGCTGCCCTTCGTTGCGCTCTCGTATGTCGATTGGCGAATACTTTGTGTCTGGCAGCTTGTTGAACTACTTCACTGGTGGGCGTACTGGATGTACGTAGCCCGAGAAGCGTCGTCAGGCGTGGTGGAGAACAATATCGACTCCCCCTACTATGTCGCCGCGATCTTGGCGCGCCTACTGGCCACCGGTTACCTGTTGTATCGGGTTGCGCAACATATACTTGAACCGACATATGATCCGGCGCGGCGCATTGGTATTGACGATCCGGCAGGCGGCCCCTTCGATGGTGCTCCAGACCGGCATGCGCCTGCTCCGGTACTGTTGAGCGAGTCCCCTCCAAACCTCACCATCACCGCACCGAGAGACCCCCAGTGACAGAATCCGTCTTCCGCAGCGAGCGCCTTACGCCAGAGGAATTCGAGCTGTTGGCGTCGGCAAGCCCCGATGTCGTCATTCCGCTCGAACAGACTCCGCAGTGGGCGGGCTTCGAGCGCAGTCTGGGCCGGGAACCGTACGGATTGTGGGCCTACTACGACGACGACGGCGCACCGGCTGCGATGGTGAGCTTCCTCCGGGTGCGGCGCAGGTTCCGAGAATCGCTGGTCGCGATCAACGGGCCCGTATGGTTCGCGGACCGTACCGCGGAAGCTGAACTCCGTCTTATGCACACGGTTCAGCACCAGTTCACTGATGATCCGGGCACAGACCCTCTCTATGTCCGCATGCAGGTGAAACACCCGCTGCCTCCTGCAGCCGGCCCGATCGAGCACGGCTGGTATGAGCGCGAGATCGTCGTTGACCTGACGCCGGGCGAGGATGCAATCTTCAAGTCTTTCCGGCCGAATGCCAGGAACAGTATCCGTCGTGCGGAACGGTCAGGCGTGGAGGTCCGGACCATTGAGCGGGCACGCTGGGTCGAGGTATTCAGGGCGGACCTGTACCCGATTCTGCAGGAAACAGCGGAGCGCGACGGCTTCTCCAGCTTCGGCCCCGAATACTACGAGTTGCTGCTCTCAACTCTGGGGGATCATCTTCGGCTCATGGTCGCCTACGTGGACAGCAGGGCTGTGAGTTGGTTGATCACTACCGAATACCGCGGCTACTCGGTCTACTATTTTGCGGGCAGCACACACGACGCGCGCAAGACGTTTGCGCCTTATCTGTTGCTGTGGGAAGCGTTTAAACAGCTCAAAGCTGCCGGCAATACCGCTTGCGGGCTTACCGGCATCGTGAGTGAGAACTACCCACAACTGGTCAACGTCACCACGTTCAAGCGGAACTTCTCCAAGAACGTTGTGGACCTCCCCACAACTTATGACATCCCGCTGAACCCGGGTAAGTACAAGGTGGTGGCTGGACTGCTCTCATTCCGCAGAACGGCGCCGGCCAAAGGTCGCGCGTTGCTCATGCGAGCAGCCTCGTCCGTGTCCACGCTTCGCGCCCACCGGTCCGGAGGGAAGAGCTAGCCATGGCGGACGTCGCGATTGTCGGTGCCGGCCCCAATGGGCTGGCTGCCGGCGTCGTGATGGCACGTGCAGGCTTGAGCGTGGAGATATTTGAGGCCGAACGAGCTATCGGCGGCGGGTCACGCACCATGGAGCTGCTTGAGCCGGAACACGTGCATGACATTTGTTCGGCTGTGCATCCGATGGCGCTGGCGTCACCCTTCTTCCGGGAGTTCGGTCTCCGGGAACGGATTCCCTTCGTGGTTCCCGAGCTGTCGTACGCCAATCCGCTGGACAATGGCCGTGCTGGACTCGCGTACCGCGATCTTGGGCGTACGGCGCTCGGTCTGGACAAGGACGGACAGGCCTGGCGGCGACTGATGCGCCCGCTCGTGCAGCACATTGATGGGGTGGTCGATACCGGGCTCAACCAGTTCCTGCGGGTCCCGCGGCATCCAGTCGCGGCCGCCCTGCTCGGTTCAAGGACGCTCGAGCAGGGGACTGGCCTGTGGAACCTGCGCTTCTCGACGGAAGAGGCGGCGGCATTGTTTACCGGAGTTGCCGCACATGCCGTTGCTGCCCTGCCCACACTCGCGGCTGCAGGTGCCGGGCTCACCCTCGGAGCGTTGGCGCATGCCGTGGGATGGCCCATTCCGGTTGGCGGATCCCAGGCATTGGTCAACGCTATGGCGGATGACATCCGGGCACATGGCGGCGCCGTCCACACTGCCCGTCGGATTGAATCGGTCGGCGAGTTCGACGGAGCAAAGGCAGTCCTGCTCGATGTCTCACCCGGTGCTGTTGGCGGCCTGGCAGGCGATCGCCTCCCGCAGGGCTACGTCTCAATGCTGGACCGGTTCCGCTTCGGGGACGGCGCCTGCAAGGTTGACTTCATCCTCTCGGGGCCGGTGCCGTGGGCAAACGAGGAAGTACGAGCGGCCGGCACAGTTCATGCGGGCGGAACCCGGGCTGAAGTGGCGGCGTCGGAAGCCGACGTGGCCGCCGGACGCCATCCGGAAAAACCGTACGTGCTGGTTTCGCAGCCTTCCCTGTTCGATTCTTCCCGCGCACCCCACGGACGGCAGGTTCTGTGGACTTACTGCCACGTGCCCAACGGTTCCACGCGGGACATGACGGAGGCCATTGTGCGGCAGATCGAACGTTTCGCGCCCGGCTTCCGCGACGTCGTCGTGCGTTCACACGTCATGACTGCAGCTGACCTTGAGCAGTACAACGCCAATTACGTGGGCGGTGACTTCAGCGGTGGCGCGGTGACCATCCCTCAGCTGCTGGCGCGTCCCTCATTCGGGCCGCACCCTTGGCGGATGCCGGGGAAGGGCCTCTATCTGTGCTCAGCATCGACCCCGCCCGGCCCGGGCGTGCACGGGATGGGCGGTTATCACGCGGCAAAACTTGCACTCAAGGACGTGTTCGGGCTGCCGGTGCCGCAGTTGGGAAGGTCATCGTGAGCGCACTCCTTTGCTGATCGATTTCAGCGAAGAGTAAGCTTGATCACGATCGCATAACTGAAAAGCGCAGTAATAAAACGCCCTTGACCCGCAGCGGGAGAGTCCTGCCGTTGACCTACAGCCGGCAGGCGCCGTAGGAGCAAACCCTCCCCAGGAATCTCTCAGGCCCAGCACCGCAGCGGAAAGGCAACTCTGGAAAGTAGCGCAGCTGAAGATAGGTTGTGCTCACCGACGGTGCAAGGTGAACCCTGTGTTCACGGAATCTCTCAGGTCCAAGACAGAGCGGGGAGGAACCCACCCACCTGTCCGCGCGCCCTGCACGCACACTGATTCACGGAGTTCCTCATGACGCACCAGACGGAATCAACTTTCTCCGACCGCCACATCGGTCCCCGCTCGGACGACGCCGAGCAGATGCTCAAGGTCCTGGGCTACCCCAGCCTGGACAAACTCGTCGATGTTGCGGTGCCGGCGAGCATCCGTATCAACGAGGGCCTGGACATTCCGTCTGCGCTGAGCGAGTCGGAGGTCCTGGCGGAACTGCGCAGCATCGCCGCGAAGAACAAGACCGCCGTGCAGATGATCGGTCAGGGCTACTACGACACGGTCACCCCTCCTGTCATCCGCCGCAATGTGCTTGAGGCTCCCGCCTGGTACACCGCCTACACGCCCTACCAGCCGGAAATCTCCCAGGGCCGTCTTGAAGCCCTGCTGAACTTCCAGACGATGGTCCAGGACCTCACTGCGCTGCCCATCGCCAACGCCTCCCTGCTCGATGAAGCATCGGCCGTTGCCGAGGCCGTCCTCCTGATGCGTCGCTCCGGCAAGAACAAGGGACGAACCATCCTGGACGCGGAATGCCTCCCCCAGACCATCGCCGTCGTGCAGGGCCGCGCTGAGGCGCTGGGCTTTGATATCGAGATCGCTGACCTCTCAAAGGGATTGCCGGACGGCGACATCAACGGCGTCGTCCTCCAGCAGCCCGGGACATCCGGCACGCTCCGCAACCACACGGACATGGTCGCGAAAGCGCACGACGGCGGCGCCCTGGTGACGGTCGCAGCGGACCTGCTAGCGCTGACCCTGATCACCCCTCCGGGGGAGCAGGGCGCGGATATCGCCGTCGGCTCCGCCCAGCGTTTCGGTGTGCCGCTGTTCTTCGGCGGACCGCACGCTGCGTACATGGCCGTTCGAAAGGGCCTGGAGCGCATGCTCCCCGGCCGCCTTGTTGGGGTGTCGAAGGATTCCGACGGCGCACCCGCCTACCGGCTTGCACTGCAAACACGTGAGCAGCACATCCGCCGCGAGAAGGCTACGTCGAACATCTGTACCGCTCAGGCGCTCCTCGCGATCGTTGCCAGCATGTACGCCGTTTACCACGGTCCCGACGGGCTGAAGGCGATCGCGGAACGTGTCCATGGAAAGGCGGCGCGGCTCGCTGCAGCCGTTCCAGGGACGGTCCACGAGTCCTTCTTCGACACCCTTCTCGTGAAGGTCGAGGGCCAGTCCGAGAGCATTGTCCGCAAGGCCGAGGAGCGCGGCATCAACCTGCGGTTGGTCGATGCCGATCACGTCGGCATCTCCTGTGACGAGACCACCACGGACGCTCACCTTGAAACCATCGCCGAGATCTTCGGGGTAAATCTGTCAGCCGACGCGGAGACTGCAATCCCTGCTGACCTGCAACGGACGTCGTCCTATATGACCCATCCCGTGTTCTCCCTCCACCGCTCAGAGACCCAGATGCTGCGCTACCTGCGCGGTCTCTCGGACCGCGACCTGGCACTGGACCGCACCATGATTCCGTTGGGATCCTGCACCATGAAGCTCAACGCCACGGTTGAGATGGAACCGATCTCCTGGCCCGAGTTCGCAACCATCCATCCGTTCGCCCCCGAGCACCAGACCGAGGGCTGGCGCCAGCTGATTGATGACCTGGAGGGCCGTCTCGCTGAAATCACCGGCTACGCCAGGGTGTCGATTCAGCCGAACGCCGGCTCCCAGGGTGAACTCGCCGGTCTGCTGGCCATCCGCAAGTACCATCTTTCACGCGGTGATGAGGCTCGCACAGTGTGCCTCATCCCATCGTCAGCACACGGCACCAACGCCGCCTCTGCTGTGCTCGCCGGCATGAAGGTGGTTGTGGTCAAGACAGCCGGAAACGGCAACATCGATCACGATGATCTCCAGGCAAAGATCGAGGCGAACAAGGATTCCCTCTCCGCGATCATGATCACCTACCCGTCCACGCATGGCGTTTTCGAGGAGGACGTCCGCTGGGTCTGCGACCAGGTGCATGGCGCGGGCGGTCAGGTCTACATCGACGGCGCAAACCTTAACGCGCTGGTCGGGCTAGCAAAGCCGGGTGAGTTCGGTGGTGATGTTTCCCACCTGAACCTGCACAAGACGTTCTGCATCCCGCACGGCGGCGGAGGTCCCGGTGTCGGGCCGGTAGCAGTGGCGGAGCACCTTGCCCCCTTCCTGCCTGGAGATGCGAATAGCGCAGCTGGTGTAGACAACAGCAACACAGCCGGCGTCCCTATCTCCGCCTCCCGCTTCGGTTCAGCAGGCGTACTGCCGATTTCCTGGGCCTATGTGGCGCTGATGGGAAGCGAGGGCCTGACGGCAGCCACGAAGTCCGCGCTCCTTGCAGCGAACTACGTCGCCGCCCGCCTCAATGAATACTTCCCGGTGCTCTACTCGGGTGAGAACGGACTCGTGGCGCACGAGTGCATTCTGGACCTTCGCGCACTTACCGCGAAGACCGGTGTGACAGCCGAAGACGTGGCCAAGCGCCTCATCGATTACGGCTTCCACGCCCCGACGCTGAGCTTCCCGGTAGCGGGCACGTTGATGGTGGAGCCCACGGAGTCCGAGGACCTGCGCGAACTGGACCGTTTTGTCGAGGCGATGATCGCCATCCGACACGAGATCGACCGCGTCGGAACAGGCGAATGGCAGCTGGAGGAGAGTCCGCTTCGCCAGGCACCGCATACCGCACAGACGCTCATCAGTGACGAGTGGTCGCAGGCCTACTCCCGGGAACTGGCTGCATTCCCGCTGCGGACGCTGCGCCACGACAAGTACTTCCCGCCGGTCCGCCGTATCGACGGCGCCCACGGTGACAGGAACCTCGTGTGCTCGTGCCCGCCGATCGAAGACTTCGAGGACTAAGGGATCGCCATGACAAAGCAGACAGCGCTGTATGCCCAGCACCAGGAACTCGGTGCGGCATTCACCGACTTCGGCGGTTGGCAGATGCCCCTGAAGTACCGCAGCGAACTTGAAGAGCACCACACGGTTCGCCGGGCCGCCGGCATTTTCGACCTTTCGCACATGGGCGAGGTGATGGTCACTGGGCCGCAGGCAGCCAGCTTCCTCAACTATGCCCTCGTGGGAAATATGGAGATCATGGCGGTGGGGAAGGCCAAGTACTCCCTCATCTGCACCGAGGGCGGCGGAGTGATTGATGACCTCATCACGTACCGTCTCGCCGAGGACCAGTTCCTTGTGGTGCCCAACGCCTCGAACTCCGACACGGTTGCTGCCGAGCTGCAGCAGCGTGCTGCCGACTTCGATGTCACTGTGCAGGATCAGTCGGAGGAGACCGCTCTCATCGCGGTGCAGGGACCGAACGCGGAGGCGATCCTGCTCGGCATGGCGCCGGCTGCAGACCGCGACGCCATCACCTCGCTCAAGTACTACGCCGCCGTTCGCGTGGAGCTCGCCGGTCAGCCGGTCCTCCTCGCCCGCACCGGCTACACCGGCGAGGATGGCTTTGAACTTTTCATCGAGAACGCGCAGGCCGTACAGCTGTGGAAAGCCGTGACCGAGGCAGGAACCAACCATGGCCTGGCGCCCTGCGGGCTGGCCTCGCGGGACTCGCTTCGCCTTGAAGCCGGCATGCCGTTGTACGGTCATGAGCTCGGCCTGGAGACAAATCCGTTTGAAGCGGGATTGGGCGGTGTCGTCAGCCTGAAGAAGACCGAGAACTTCGTGGGCCGCTCCGTGCTGGAGCCGCTGAAGGCCGAAACACCGGAGCGAAAGCTGGTCGGTTTGCGTGGTACCGGACGCCGGTCTGCCCGTGCAGGGTACGACGTCGTTTCGAACGGACAGACCGTAGGTACCGTTACGTCTGGCCTTCCGAGCCCGACCCTCGGGTACCCGGTTGCCCTCGCTTACGTTGACACAGCGTTGAGCGAACCGGGCACGGAACTGCAGGTTGACCTGCGCGGACGTCCGGAGGGTTTCACCGTCGTTGAGCTGCCGTTCTACAAGCGTCCGGGCCGCTCATGACCATCAGCGCCTTCGACCTCTTCAAAATCGGGATAGGTCCGTCCAGTTCACACACGGGCGGGCCCATGACGGCGGCCTTTCTCTTCACCCGGATGGTGGTGGAGCAGGGGCTGCTGGAACAGGTCCAGCACGTCGATGCTGAACTGTTCGGTTCGTTGGGCGTAACCGGTCATGGGCACGGAACAGTCAAGGCCGTGATCCTGGGGCTCGAGGGCGAGCAGCCGCACCTTACCGATCCGGAACGCGCTGAACCTCGTGTGGAGGAAATCTCGAAAACAAAGACCCTTCGTCTGGCCGGCTCACACGATGTAGCTTTTGATCCGGAGAAAGATCTTGTTCTGCACCGCAAGCAGCGGCTGGACTACCACACCAATGGGATGCGCTTCTCGGTATATAACGCTGAGGGCATACTCTTATTCGCCTGCGAATACTACTCGGTGGGCGGGGGTTTCGTTCTGGACGAGGACCAGATCGGCACCGACCTGTCCGCGGAACAGACCGTCGCGATTCCCTACCCGTTTGAATCCGGCGAACAGTTGCTCGGCCTTGCAGCATCGACGGGAAAGTCCTTTTCCGGGATTGTGCTGGCCAATGAACTGGCCGTCCGGTCCGAGACTGAGATCCGCAACGGCCTGCTCGAGATCTGGGACGTCATGCAGGACACCATCCGGCGGGGGTCGACCAACAGCGGCATTCTTCCCGGTGGGCTGCATGTCCGGCGTCGTGCTGCCCGGCAGTTGGAACTGCTTCAGAAGGAAGCTGACCCCAATGACCACCTCAGCACCATGGAGTGGGTCACCCTGTTCGCGCTTGCCGTAAACGAGGAAAACGCGGCCGGCGGTCGTGTGGTGACCGCTCCCACCAACGGCGCGGCCGGCATCATCCCGGCAGTCCTGAAGTACTACACAGACTTCGTTCCGGGAGCCGACGACGACGGCGTTATCCGCTTCCTGCTCGCCGCCACTGCTGTCGGTGCCCTCTTCAAGAAGAATGCCTCCATCTCGGGTGCCGAGGTCGGCTGTCAGGGGGAAGTTGGTTCAGCGTGCGCGATGGCCGCTGCGGGGCTGGCCGAGGTGTTGGGAGGCACACCCGAGCAGGTCGAAAACGCCGCTGAAATCGGCATTGAGCACAACCTGGGCTTGACCTGCGATCCCGTCGGCGGACTGGTGCAGATACCGTGCATCGAGCGCAACGCCGTGGGAGCGATGAAGGCAATCACCGCAGCCCGCATGGCCGTGCGCGGCGACGGGCAGCACTTCGTCTCACTTGACGCTGCGATCAAGACGATGCGTGAAACCGGTGCGGACATGATGGACAAGTACAAGGAAACCGCCCGTGGCGGGCTGGCCTTGAACGTCGTGGAATGCTGATTGGGTTCCAGGGACTGCCCCGGAACTGAGCGACGGCTCAGTCACCCTTGACGTTCACGATCTGGCGCAGCGTGTGCCGGTTGCGCACGAGGTCGCGGGCATCCTGCATCACCACGTCGATGTCCACACCGACTGCCGCGGGAATGATGGCGCCGAGGGTCGGGATGACCGATCCGACTGCAGCTCCTCCTGCACCGATTTTTAGCGCGCTACTTTGCGTGAGCGAGCTCATCGTTCGATGAATTAGGCCGTCACCTCTCATAGGACCTGAGCCATTGCTCCAGATCCCGCGGTCTGGTGAAGCGAAGCACTGGCAACCCGGCGTCCTGATATTCACGAATCCTCCGGCGCTTGCTGGCGAAGGACGTGAAGTGCCAGCGAATGATCGAGTCGTGTGCGATGACCCGGCGGAAGCTCTCCCTGTTCCCGTTGCAGACCTCTTCCCGCAGCACCATGCGCCGCAGTGTCCTGCAGACCAGCCGGGACAGCGAGAGCCAGCGCGGATAATCCAGCGCAACGATGACTTCAGCGCGCGGAATCAGGTGGTCCGACCACTTCCGGTAGAAGCTGTCCAGCACCCAGGCATCCCGCGAGGCGATTTCCTCAACCATGCGGAGCTGCTCGGCGGGATCCCGCTCCGCCCATCCCGGAAGCCACCCGATGTCCGAGTCTACGGATGTCAGCGGCAACCCGGTCGCAGCGGCATAGCGCTCAGCCGCTGTTGTTTTCCCGGATCCGGTCACGCCGAAGAACACCACCCGCTGGGGAGTTATTGGAATCACGCTCCCATCCTCGCACTCGAGTGTCTACCCACGGATGAGACCCTATTTCGGCTCACTGGATGCGGGTGGAAGACTGGGAGCGTGGCGCACCTCGACATTTCCAACATCGACTACTTTCTTTCCGACGGCCGCCAGTTGCTCAACGGCGTCACCTTCAAGGTCGGCGAGGGCCACAAGACTGCCCTGATCGGTCCCAACGGCACCGGAAAGACCACGCTCCTTCGCATTGTTGCCGGCGATATCACCGCCGATGAGGGGGCCATCACCCGCTCCGGCAGTATGGGCATCATGCGCCAGTTCGTGGGCCAGGTCCGCGATGACACCACGGTGCGGGACCTGCTCGTCTCCGCTGCGCCGCCGGTGCTTGCAGCGGCCGCGAAAAAGATCGACGACGCTGAGCTCGCAATGATGGAGCACGACGACGAACCCACCCAGATGCGTTATGCCCAGGCGATTGCCGATTGGGGAGACGCCGGCGGCTATGAGCTCGAAACCACCTGGGATGAAGTGACGATGGCTGCGTTGGGCGTTCCGTATGATCGCGCACAGTACCGCGCGGCGTCGTCGTTATCCGGAGGAGAACAGAAACGGCTCGTCCTGGAGGCGCTGTTCTCCGGTCCAGACGAACTGCTCCTCCTCGACGAGCCGGACAACTACCTCGACGTACCCGGCAAACGGTGGCTCGAAGCGAAGCTCAACGAGTCCAGCAAGTCGGTCCTCTTTGTCAGCCACGACCGCGAGCTGCTGGACAATGCGGCTACCCGGATCGTCACGCTGGAACCCGGCGCACTCGGCGCCTCCAGCTGGGTGCACGGTGGAGGTTTCAGCACCTACCTGCAGGCCCGGACGGACCGCAACGCCCGCTTTGAGGAACTGCGGCGACGTTGGGATGAGGAGCACATCAAGCTCAAAGAGCTCGTGAACATGTACAAGAACAAGGCCGCGTTCCGCTCGGACATGGCTAATCGCTACCACGCCGCCCAGACGCGCCTGGCGAAATTCCTGGAGGCAGGGCCGCCGGAAGCGATCCCGATCGAGCAGAACGTGAACATGCGGCTCAAGGGTGGCCGCACAGCCAAGCGGGCCGTCGTCGCGCAGAGACTGGAGCTGACCGGGCTGATGAAGCCGTTCAGCACCGAGATCTGGTTCGGTGACCGCGTCGGAGTGCTGGGCTCCAACGGGTCCGGCAAGTCCCACTTCCTTCGCCTCCTCGCCGCCGGCGGCACCGATCCGGAGAAAGAACATGAACCGGTGTCCGAGGTGAGCATCGCACCCGTGCCTCACACCGGCGTGGTGAAGTTGGGTGCGCGCATTCGCCCTGGGTTCTTCGCCCAGACCCATGTCCGTCCGGACCTGCTGGGCCGGAGCCTGCTCGACATCCTGCACCGCGGCGACGATCACCGATCGGGCCTCGGCCGGGAGGCGGCGTCGGGAGTACTGGACCGCTACGGGCTGGCAGGGCAGTCGGAACAGCTGTATGACTCGCTTTCCGGCGGGCAGCAGGCACGGCTGCAGATCCTGCTCCTCGAACTGTCCGGCGCCACGCTCCTGCTCCTCGACGAGCCCACGGACAACCTCGATCTCCATTCAGCCGAAGCCCTGGAACGCGCTATCGACGCGTTCGAGGGAACCGTGCTGGCCGTAACCCACGACCGCTGGTTCGCGCGGAGTTTTGACCGCTTCCTCGTCTTCGGCGAGGACGGCAAGGTGTATGAATCGGAAGCTCCTGTGTGGGACGAAGGCAGAGTGCAGCGGTCGCGCTAGGACAAGGCTTGACACTTATCCACAGCACTACCCGGGGCACTGGCCGCTCATAGTAAATTGTCTCCGGGGGCAAATTAGTGATCGTCCTCATCATTCTTTCGTTGGGGGACAACCATGAATCCAGAATCCGTCGATCGGCCTGCCCTTCCGCCGCTGCCGCCAGCCACTCCGCGCGTATCGGCTCCGTCATCGTCAGAGCGGCCCGTTGATCCGTTGCCAGTTGGCGGAGGTTTCAGGGACATCGGGCACAGCCGTTGGTTGAGCGCGGGTTTGGCCGGGGTCATCGCGTACGGCGTCACAGTTTTCGCAGCATTCGCAGTCTTACTGCTGGTTGCTCTGGGCCTGGTTCTTTCAGCACAGGACCTGCAGGCCTCCCTCGATGAGTACGTGGGAGTGGAGACGCCCTCGGACGTTGGCGGCGCTTTTCTTTTGCTCGCACTCCCATTTCAGCTCGCCGGCATGGCGATGATGGGAGCCCTACACGCCGATCTGGGTCTTAATGTCCTCGGGATGCCGCTGCAAATAGGCGCTGTAGGCTGGGGCGTCCCGCTCGCTCTGACGGGAATCGCGGTACTCACGCTGTGGTTCCTTGGTAGGCGGAGCGCTCGAAGCCAAACAAGTATCACCAGTACGCAGGCGTGGATGCTTTCGGCGGTCAGCGGACTGACACTTGCACTCGTTGGCCTGTTGCTTAGCTTCCTCTTCGCAGTCCGGATCTCCGAGAACGGCATGTCTGCTGTCCTTACGAGCGCCTCCTTGCCATTGTTCTTCGGGGCCCTTGCCATCGGAACACTCGGCAGTCGCTTGGGACATCATCACGGGTCGGCGACTACACACGGCCTTCTGCAAGCAACTGCGAGGCGACGCGCAGGCGCGGAGATACTGGCGGGCGTGAGGATCTTCTGCCTCCATTACATGGCCTACACGCTCGTGAGTGGGCTTGTACTGTTCATCTTTGCCACGGTGAAAGGCGGAGCAGCAGCGGCGTTCTCAGCACCGCTCTGGCTACCCACCGCCGCCGGCTGGGCCTACGGAATCGGGCATCTGTCTTCCGTCAGCAACGCCACCAGCCAAGGCACAGATTCCATGACGGTTTTTGATCTCTCATGGTGGGCCGCCCTGCTGCTTATCCTGTTAGCCATCACGATCGCTTTCGTCGCATCGATCGCCTGGGCAGCTGCGCGAGCCTCCTACCGCCAACGGGAGGGTTGGATGTCATGGGCCATCCTGCCGGCCATCTTTCTGGTGGGTGGGCTCCTAATCACTCTGTTCACCTCAGTGGTCTTCGGTGTCAGGGGCGGCGCATTGTCGTTTTCGGGCACTCTGGCACTGGCTCTCTGGACGCCGCTGATCATGGGTTTGTGGGGAGCCGCAATTGAAGTTTCGGGACGATACCTGGCCCCGGTGGCAGTGCCTTTCCTGCCGGCCATTATCCACCGCTGGTTCTCCGGTCCCACAGCAACCGCCGACTCCGCAGTCGCCGGCACCGATACCGGGCGCCAGGTGGAGGAGGTGCCGGGTGCCGGCGGGCGGGAGACCAAACCATTAACCGCCCATGCCAAGAAAAGGCTGCGGATTGGCACAGCAATCGCGGGAATCGTCATCCTCCTGATTGTGGCTGCCACTGTTGCGTTCAACATTCTGAGCGCCACAACCTATGGGCCCCAAGCGCACGTTGAGAAGTACCTCAAGGCGCTCGAGGAGGGGGATGCGAGCGCAGCGGTAGCGCTGCATGATCCAAATGTGACGTCCGAGGAGCGGTTGCTGCTGGATGACGGCATCTTCGGTGCTGCTCAGAACCGCATAACCGACCATGAGATTCGCGACGTCGAGTTCTCGGGTGAATTGGCGACCGTTACGGCGGAGGTAACCCAGGATGCCAAAAGGGTGCCACTTATCTTCACCCTGGAGAAGGCAGAGCGAACGGCGCTGTTCTTCCACAACTGGACGGTGACCCGCGGGACGTCCTGGACCTTGCCGATCCAAGTGCCTGAAGGCGTGGACATGGTGACGGTAAACGGCGTGGACGTGGAGCTGTCCCAACAGCTCGGCCAGCAGGCTCCAGGCGCGTTCTCATTGCCGGTCCTGCCGGGCGACTATGTGCTGACTCCGCCGGAAGGCACCAAATATGTGACGTTGGGGGAGGAGCAAACCATTACAGTGTCGGCTGATCCGGCAAGCAGTGTTGGGGAAGGGGCCCTTTTCCAGCGCTCCATGACGGATGCAGTGACGGAAGATGCGGTGGCTCAGGCGAGGGAATTCCTTCAGACCTGCGCCGACTCCACAGAGGCGGCGCCCGAGGACTGCCCGAACAGAGCGTTCACGTTTGGCGACGACGAGGACTATCGCAATTTCAGCTGGACAATTACCCAGGAGCCCGAGTTCGAGGTGTCGGAGAATTGGGATGGGTCCCTGGCGCTGTACGCCACGGAAGGCGAGATGACTGCCACCTATGAGCGGAACACTCAGTGGCAGGACGACGAGCCGGCCGAATGGGAGCCGGAAGAAGACACCGCGAGCCTCTACTTCAGCGCGGCCGTGCAGATTGATGGAGACCAGCTCACCCTCAGCTTCGAGGATTAGCGGTACGTCGAGCCGGGCGTGTTTCTTTTGCCCGGGGTTTCAGTGCGGTCCGCCACAGTAGCGGCGGCAACCTGTTGTCATCTCCATCACACTGCCTGCCCTGGGTAGCCCCTTCCGAGCCCGTGCGCCTACGGTTTAGAGGTGCAGAGCAACGTCAATTCAGCCATGTGGGCTACCTTCGCTATCTTCGGTCTCAACGGCCTCGTATTCGCCAGCTGGGCGGCCCGGATTCCATCTGCGTCGGACACGCTGGGGCTGAGCGACGGCCAGACGGGCGCGCTGCTGCTTGTTGCGGCGATCGGGTCCATGGTGTCGTTGCCGTTGTCGGGCGGGATCGCCGCACGGATCGGGACAGCGAACACCGTGAGGCTGGGCGGAGTGGCTGCCACTATCGCCGCCTCCACCATTGCCGGCGGACTCGTCACGCAATCCGTGGTGGTTGCCGCCGTCGGCCTCTTCATTTTCGGCCTTGGTATAGGCCTCTGGGATGTTGCGCAGAACCTGGAAGGCGCCGACGTCGAACGCCGGCTCATGCGCACCATCATGCCGAAGTTCCACGCGGCCTTTAGCGGTGGTGCCTTCATCGGCGCGCTCACCGGAGCCGGTCTCGCGGCCGCAGGCGTAGCGCTATCAACCCACCTGGCGGTGGTTGCGGTGCTGGTACTCATTATTTCGCTGTGGATTCCGCGTTACTTCCTGCCTGAGGACCCTCACGCCGGGAAACATGACGACGCCGAGACCTCCCCTTCCGGCGGATTTGCCGCCTGGAAGGAGCCGCGCACGCTCCTCATCGGGCTGGTAGTGCTCGGTGCAGCGCTCACTGAAGGTGCTGCAAACGACTGGGTGGCGAAGGCAACAGTGGACGGCCTTGGTTCCACTGAAGCCGTCGGTGCGCTGATGTTCGGCGTGTTCGTAGCCTCAATGACCCTCTTCCGCTTCGTTGGCGGCGGCTTTATCGACCGGTTCGGGCGGGTGCGGGTGCTGCAGGTGAGCCTTGCGTCGTCGCTGGCCGGCCTGGTGCTCTTCGTCTTTGCACCCACTGTGCTTCTTGCCGGAGTCGGAGCGGTTCTGTGGGGAACGGGCGCCGCGCTCGGGTTCCCCATGGGAATGTCTGCCGCTGCGGACGAACCGCGCCTGGCTGCTGCCCGCGTGTCGGTGGTTTCCACGATCGGGTACACGGCATTCCTCGCTGGGCCTCCGCTGCTCGGATTCCTCGGTGACCAGATGGGAATCCGGAATGCCCTGCTCGCCGTCGGAGTGGCTGTATTGGCGTCGTTCCTTGTGGCGCCTGCCGCGGCCGAGCGCCCCGCGGGCGAACCGAGGGGCGCCGGCATCCGATCCTGATGACGGAGCGGCGCGGTCAGCGGCCCAGCTGTCAGTGACGTCCGGGCCGGCCGGGATCGGCGCCGTTCTTCCTATCGCTGCGCGTCCCCTGGTCGTTGCGTACGTCAGGATCGATCTCATCCGCGTGGCGCGCGCGTTCTTCGGTTTCCCGGCGCAGGCCCTGGGCATCGTTCTGCCGCTGTTCCGCTTCCTTGCGCAGTCTTTCGGCGTCCACCTCGGCCTGCTGGGCATCGGCGTCAGCGCGGGCGGCGCGTGCCTCACGCTCACGGGCTTCCAGGTCCTTGGCGTGCGCCTCTTCCCGAATCTCGTTTGCGTGCTCGTGGTCTTTCCGGCGCTTCTCCTGGTCGTGTGCGTGCTTGCGCTTCCGTCCAAGGAATACGATCAGTCCGATGATGAGCAGCACCACGAGGATCCCGATGATGATCCAGACCCACATCATTGCGTCCATTGCCTTCGCCTTCCTATGAATGGCCGCCGCGTATGCAGCGAGCCAATTGAGCGGCGCCCAGAAGGGACGTCATGTAGTAACTCTCGACCCGCGGATGAAGGTCGTCAAGGGCTCCGGATTCCCGGCACGGCCGTCATTTCCCCGGTACGGCCGCTCATTGGGCAGAGATACTCCCTCAGGACGACGTCGGCAGAGACCTCAGGTAGCTAGGCTCAGAACGGCTGCCCGCAGAGCGGTCGCAACTACAGACAACGACGAAAGAATCAGATGAACTCCCAGCCGCCGATCGAGCGATTTTCAGTAACCCAGAAGGTCACCCTCATGGTCAATCGGTACGAGGTCCGATCCGTCGATCCGGACGGAAATCCGGGGGCGCTCATGGCTCTTGCGCAACAGAAGCGGGCTGCCTTCAAGGAAGAGGTTAGGTTTTTCACGGACGAGTCGAAGAAGACGCAGCTATTCTCCTTCAAGGCTCGCCGGCGTCTTGACCTGGGAGCAACCTATGATGTGCTCGATGCGCAGGGAAGCCCGCTGGGCTGCTTTCGCAAGAACTTCGGATCCTCGCTGCTGCGTTCCACCTGGGAGCTTGAAGCACCCGGAATTCAGGCAGTGGGCAGCGAACGGAGCCAGGGCGTCGCGATCGCCGTGTGTGGGAGATTGTGCCGTTCCTGGACGCCATCCCGGCGCCCTTCCTGTTCCACTTCGATTTCCGCGATCCGACGGGCCAGCTTGTCCTGACTTCGGAGCGGCGCGCTTCACTGCGGGACAGGTATGACGTTAATGTTCCCGGCGGACGTCTCGACTGGAGACTCGCGGCAGCTATGGCGGTTGCGCTGGACTCGCTGCAGTCCCGATGAATGCGGTTGGTACAAAGAAAACCGTTGCCGTCAGGATAAGAAATGTATACGGTGTCTACATGCTGTTTCCCTAGGAGCCGCACACTCCTTATGACATCGCTCAGCGGCACAATTTGCCGCCACCAGGTCGCGGACCAAAGCTGTCCGCAATCTCCTTCTTCCCGTAATTCCGAAAACCTAGGGTTGACCCATGACGATTATCCAGGCTGAAGGCCTGACCAAGACCTACAAATCGAAGAGCGGCCCGGTGCATGCACTGGCGGGCCTCAACCTTTCGGTCCCGCAGGGGACCGTGAAGGCTCTGCTCGGGCCCAACGGCGCTGGCAAGACAACGGCGGTCAAGGTACTTACCACCCTGATCAAGCCTGACGAAGGCACAGCACATATCGACGGCATCGACGTCGTGAACAACCCCAAAGCGGCCCGGCGGATCATCGGAGCATCCGGTCAGTATGCGGCGGTCGATGAAAATCTCACCGGGTTCGAGAATCTGGAGATGGTGGGCAGGCTCTACCATCTCGGCGCGAAGACCGCACGCAAGCGGGCACAGGAGTTGATTGACCAGTTCGAGCTCACGGAAGCCGGGAACCGGCCGGTCAAGGGATTCTCCGGCGGCATGCGCCGTCGTATTGACCTCGCCGGAGCGCTGGTCATCAACCCGAAAATCCTTTTCCTTGACGAGCCGACTACCGGACTGGATCCACGAAGCAGGCTCGCGCTGTGGGAGATCATCTCCCAGCTGGTGAATGATGGGACCACGCTGCTCTTGACCACCCAGTATCTTGAGGAGGCGGACCACCTGTCAGATGACATTGCCGTGATTGACGGCGGTAAGGTCATCGCCGAGGGCACTTCGGATGAACTGAAGGCGCAGATCGGCGGACACCGGGTGGTCGTGACGCTGGTGGATGAAGCAGACGCCGGCGCGGCCCGTGAAATCCTCGCGCGTCACGGTGACGGCACTCCTACCGTCAGCGACCGCACCGTGGAGGTGTCCGTCGTCGACGGACCACGCGCGCTGCAGTACGTGCTTTCCGATCTGGGCCAGGCAAACATCCAACTGCACGACGCCGGTATGCGCCGGCCCACGCTTGATGACGTCTTCCTCAAGCTCACCGGCCACCGGGCCGAAGACGAGACCAGCAAGAATGACGCCGAAATGGAGAAAGCCCAATGACCGCGGTCAGCCAGCCCGCCTACGAGAGCGTAGGGTCGCCTCTCGCCCAACTGTTCTCGGACGGTTGGATCGCCACACGCCGCAACCTGATCAAGATCAGGCGCGTGCCGGAGATCCTCGTTTTCACCATCCTCCAGCCCATCATGTTTGTACTCCTGTTCAGCCAGGTTTACGCCGGCGCAATGAACGTGCCCGACTACGTGAACTTCCTGATGGCCGGGATCTTCGCCCAGACCGTGATTTTCGGCTCGACGTTCTCCGGGGCAGCCATGGCACAGGACCTGAAGGACGGCATTATCGACCGCTTCCGCACCCTGCCGATGAGCCCTGCAGCAGTGCTCATCGGCCGTACCAACGGTGACCTCGTGATCAACAGCATTTCGATGATGATCATGATGGGCACCGGCTGGCTGGTCGGTTGGCGGGTCACCACCTCGGTGTGGGGTTTCCTGGGCGGCGTGGCGGTCCTGCTGCTGTTTTCCTACTCCTTCAGCTGGGTGATGGCCCTTCTCGGGATGAGCGTCCGCAGCCCGGAGGTCATCAACAACGCGTCCTTCATGATCCTGTTCCCGCTGACGTTTATCTCGAACGCCTTCGTTCCCATCCATACCCTGCCGGAGGTTCTAAAGAACATCGCTGAGTGGAACCCGGTGTCAGCCCTTGTGGAATCGGCGCGCCAACTGTTCGGGAACACAAACCCCGACTTCCCTGAGCCCACCGCATGGACCCTGCAGAACCCGATCATCACGGTGATACTGGGAATCACCGTGATGCTTGCCATCTTCGTGCCGCTCTCAGTGAAGAAGTTCAAGTCCATCAGTTCCCGGTAACAGATCAGCCGTCGACGGCGGCAGCCCACCGGGGCTGCCGCCGATGCGCCTTTCGCGGGACAATGGGTGCATGTTTCGCAGCGCCGTCGCCATTCTGTGCCTGTTGTTTCTGACAGCCTGCACAGCGGTGCCTATCCCGAGCGCCACGAGTTCGGCCCCTCAACCGGCGGCCACCCCTTCCAGCATGGACGTGCCCACCTCTGGTCAATCTCCCTCAGCAAAGCCGACCCCACTGCCGTCACCACGGGAATCCATGGTCCTTGCTACCGACGCGGCAGGAGCGGACCTTCTGGTCATCAATCCCGCAGATTCGGGCAGTCCCGTTGAGCAGCGGATTCCCGTCGGGCAGGCACCTTGGGATGTCGCGGTGAGCGACACGCGTGCCTTCGTCTCCACTGCCGAAGGAGTGGCGGTAGTCGACCTTGTGGAGCGGCGTCGTACTTCACTGATCCCGTATGTGAATCCGGCCGGTTCCATCTCGCAGGGGGAGTATCGGCCAGGCGGTACGGGTATTGCCGTGAGCGCGGACGGAAGCACGGTTTATGTGGCGGTGCTCCGGGCGGACGGCACCTCAGCGCTGGAGAAGGTGGATGTCCAGGAAGGGCGGACCATCGGTACCGTTGAGGTGGGACTGCGGCCGTTTGACATCCTGCTCTCCGCCGACGGCTCTGAGGTCTACACGATCGACCATGATTCCTTTTCGGTCCACGTCGTCAATACCGAAACCCTCATCGTGCGGCGAATCGAGGTAGCGCCGTTCGGCACGCAGGGCGGCCTGGCCTCCTGGGAGAAGCCGCACTATGGCGCAATTGACGACGCCGGGAACCTCCTTCTGCCCTATCAGGGCCTGGCGCTCGCCATCGTCAACCCGGCCTCGGGTGCTGTCTCCGTGGAGGAGATGACCGCCAACTCGCATCAGCACGGAACGGCTCTGGTTGACGGCACCCTCCTTGTGATCGGAACGGGGGCATTCGGCAATGCCACCGGATCTCCGAACCTCACGGTCCGGGACACCGAAACTAACGCTGAGCGAATCGTGCCGCTGGACCGGTTGCACGAGACCGTGGTGCCGTGGACCGATCCCGCGACCGGCGAGGCCTATGCGCTGCTCTCCGGGGGCTACACTCGGGACGGTTTCTGGCCCGGTGTCACCCTTGTCGATCTCGAAACGTTCGAGCAGCAGGAGCTTGCGGTGCCAGGGAGGCCGCAGTCGCTTGCCGTGATTCCCGTCGCCCCCTGAAAGTTTTTGTCGCCTTGTTGAGGCGTAGAGGCGGCGAAAGCAGCAAGTAGGCGACAAAAACTCGGGAAGGGGCGCGGATATGACTCAAGATATCCACATACCCGGGCACGGCTGATTTTTCCTGAGTGCGGCGTGGCATCAAAGGATGATGAAACAACCTCATCCCCTACCTTCTCCACTGGATCAGCGCCCGTTCACGGTGCAGGAGTCGATGGCCCACGAAATCCCCTATTCGCGGCTCCGTGCGAAGGACCTGACTGCGCCCACGAGAGGCATCCGTGAAGCTGTCGGTCAGAACGCTGACGTTCTCAGTCGCGCCGAAGCCTTCATACAGCTCAATCCGGGCTCCTGTGTCAGTCACGTGAGTGCCGCGAGGCTTCACGGCATTGCCGTGCCGGGTCAACACGAGGATGTGCTGCATCTCGCACGCCCTGCACGCGGCTCTCTTACCCGTCGGAACGGGGTTGTCAGTCATCGACTGGCGCTAAGAGCAGAAGACACAGTGATCATAAACGGGTTGCCAGTTACAAGTGTCTTCCGCACCTTCGTCGATCTGGGAACTCTGTTGCACCTTGATGACCTGGTGGCTGCGGGTGATTCGATTGTCAGCGAGCACCACCGCCATTTCGGAGAGCCTCGCCACCCCATGATTCCTGTCGCTGGACTTCGAAAACTGGTTGAGCACACGAGCAAAATTCACGGTATCCGGGCGGCACGGCTTGCGATCGACCTGATTGAGCCCGGAGTCGATTCGCCCCCCGAGACCCAGATTCGGCTGATGCTCGGCCGTGCCGGTCTGCCCGTTTTCGTCCCCAATTGCCGGATCGACACCGAGATTGGCCTTCCCGTCTGGGCGGACCTCGGCTGCCATGAGTTCAAGACCTGCATAGAGTACGACGGCGGACATCACCTTACGCCCGAACAGCAGCAGTACGACGCCCGGCGGGATCAGCGCACCCGCGAAGCCGACTGGGCTCAGGTGAAGCTCAACAAACTGGATATTCGGAAGGGGGAGCAGTGGATTACTTCGCTGGCGCGCGGGGCACTACGTTCCCAGGGCTGGCCCGGGTAGGCAAGGGGGGCGCCATCGTCGCCGGGAGTTTTTGTCGCCTACTTGCCGATTAGACGGTGTCGAAGCAGCAACTAGGCGACGAAAACTTCAAATAGGGGTCATCCTTTTGATGGACGCATGACGCGTGCAAGATCATCCGGTTGGTCGGTGCCCTTCGCGGTGAAGCTCCGTAGGGTTGGGTGTATTCCAAAACTTTCCCTTCCCCAAGGATGCCCATCATGATTGAGGCAGCAGAACTGTCCAAGCGCTATGGCGCAAAAACGGCGGTAGACCGTATCTCCTTCAACGTTAAGCCCGGCCGCGTGACCGGTTTTCTCGGTCCCAACGGCGCCGGTAAGTCGACCACAATGCGCATGATCGTCGGGCTCGACAATCCCTCAGGCGGCGACGTCCGCGTCAACGGCAAGCACTACGCCAAGCACTCCGCACCCCTGCGTGAAGTCGGCGCCCTGCTCGATGCCAAGGCGGTCCACACCAAGCGCTCCGCCTACAACCATCTGCGGGCGATGGCTGCCACTCACGGTATCCCCAATAGCCGGGTCAAGGAGGTCATTGAAATGACCGGTCTTGGACCTGTGGCGAAGAAGCGTGTCGGAAGTTTCTCCCTCGGTATGGGCCAGCGGCTCGGCATTGCCTGCGCGCTTCTTGGAGATCCGCATACGGTGATCCTCGATGAGCCGGTCAACGGACTCGACCCGGAGGGCGTGCAGTGGGTCCGGCACCTCGCCAAGGGCCTTGCGTCCGAAGGCCGTACCGTCTTTCTTTCCTCCCACCTGATGTCGGAAATGGCGCTCACAGCGGACCACCTCATTGTCATCGGCCGCGGCCGGATCATCGCTGATGCTCCCATCAGCGAAATCCTCGACGCACAGGGTCAAACCCGCGCCCGGGTCCGCACCGACCGACCAGCCGAGCTGGTGCGGGCACTGGCCGCGGACGGCGTTTCGACCCAGCAGCTTGAACCGGAACTTCTCGAGGTCACCGGGGCGAACTCGCGCCGGATCGCGGAGGTCGCTCTTGACCACCAGATCCTCGTCTACGAATTGACACCGCTGCAGGCCTCGTTGGAGGACGCATACATGCAGCTCACCTCCGATGAGGTCGAATACCACTCACACACTCTTCCGGATGCTCCTTCCGGCGCCGACTCCAAGGAAGGCAAGTAACCATGTCGCATACAGCAACCGCACCCGCGCCGGAAACTGCCGGCTCCCACCGCGGCCCCGCCAAAGGATCCGGCGTGAACTTCGCGCGGGTACTCAAGTCCGAGTGGATCAAGGTGACAACCGTCCCCTCGACGGTGATCATGCTGAGCATCACCGTGGTGGTCATGGTTGGCCTCGCGGCGCTGTTCGCCTGGCAGACAACTATCCTGTTTGATCTCCAGTCCGATCCGGAGGTGGCTGCCCAGGTGCAGGGAGCGCCGGACGCAACCTCGATCGTTTCCACCATCCCGGGCTCCGGACTGATCTTCGGCCAACTGCTCATGGGGTCCCTGGCAGTGGTCCTGATTGCCTCCGAGTGGGGCACCGGGATGATCCGGTCCACCATGGTCGCGGTCCCCAAACGTATTCCGGCGCTGCTGGCGAAGCAGCTCGTTTTCGCTGTCATCGCATTTATCCTCGGCGCGGGTTCAGCTTTCGTCGGCTACCTCGTTGCACAGCCGATTCTCGCCCCATCAGACCTGGCCTTCGGCCTGGATACTGACGGCGTGCTGCTGCACATCATCAACACGGGTTCGGTTCTGGCCCTGGTCGCCATCATTGCCATGTCCATCGGAACCCTCCTGCGCAACACCGCCGGCGGAGTTGTAACGACCATTGGCCTCCTGTTTGTCCTTCCGATCCTCGTGGCCACGTTGCTGGCAGGTATCGCTGACTGGATCCCTGACGCCGCGCGGTTCCTACCGAGCAGTGCCGGCGAGCAGATGGTGGCAATCACCATCGCTGAAGACGCCCTCAACCAGTGGCAGGGTGCGCTGGTACTCGGCGGCTGGGCTCTCGTGCTGCTCGTCATCTCGGTGGCGGTCACCAAGAAGCGCGACGTCTAGACGAGTAGACCTGCGCACCACATAAGCTCACTCCATGAGTGAAAAAGCCTTGGTGAAGGAGACTGCGGAACGAACGGCCGCCGTCTCCTTCACCGAGATTAACGCCCGGCGGCTCGGCCCCATCCGCCGGTACTTCCGGTCACATCCGCGGGTGATGGATGTCGCCGTCGTCGTGCTGTTCCTTGTTGCCAGTGTGCCCAACGTCGTCCTGGCAGCAGACCTTCCCCTGGGGTGGTGGGGTATAGCGCCTCTCGGCGCCGCCGCCCTCATCCTCTTCTTTCGGCGCCGACGGCCACTGGTTGTCCTGGCGCTGTTGTGTTTGATCGAACCCGTGGCGCTGCTGATCTCCGACGGGCGCGCAACGGTGGGCATCAGCATCTGGTTTGCGCTGTACGCGGTTGCGGTGGCTTTCCCTATCAAAATTGCAGCTGTGGCGTTTGCTGCCGCACTGGTCACCTCGGTGGTTCCCCTGCCCTTTATCCCGGACCTGATGCCCGACGACGCTCCCTTCCTCATCTGGGTTGTCGTGGGATTCGTGGTCATGTGGTACGTCGTGGCCGTCGGCATCGGCATGACCGTCCGCCGGGAGAGGCTGCATGAGAATGAGTTGCGCGAGTGGGCTGAACGTAACGCGGAACTTGCCTCCGCGAACGAGAGGAACCGGATCGCCCGTGAGATGCATGACGTCGTCGCGCACTCCCTGTCGGTGATGATCGCGCTGTCCGATGGCGCCGGCGTCGTCATGAAGCGGGATCAGGATCGAGCGCGGGAGGTACTGGCGGAGCTCTCCGCCACCGGGCGCACAGCGCTGGCGGATATGCGGCGGGTGCTGGGTGTTCTCCGTGAAGGACCGGACGCGGCCCCGCTCGCGCCGCTGCCGGCCGGCGGTTCACTCGCCGGTCTCCTTGAGGGATTTCGCGCGGCAGGGCTGCCTATCCGGGTGCAGCTGAGTGGGCCGGGCCTGCCCGAGGATGCCGCCTTCCAGATGACCGTCCACCGCATTGTCCAGGAGTCATTGACCAACGTGTTGCGGTACGCGAAGGGGGCCACCACGGTCGACGTCCTGATCGCCAGACTGGGCAGCACCGTCAGGGTGCGGGTGTCCGACGACGGCCGCGGCGCCATGGAACCGCTGCCGTCAGTGGGAACCGGGCAGGGAATCACGGGCATGCGTGAGCGGGCCGCCATTTACGGCGGCACAGTGAACTGTGGGCCAACGCCGTCCGGAGGATGGGTTGTTGCCGCAGAACTACAGGTTCCCATTGAGAACCGACAGGAGAAGATTGCGTGAGCGAGCCGACAAGGGTGCTGCTGGTGGATGACCAACCGCTGCTGCGGATGGGCTTCCGCCTGATCCTCGAGGGCGAGGAAGACATGCACATCGTCGGTGAGGCCTCCGACGGCGCTGAGGCTGCACGCCTGGCAGCACGGCTGGAGCCGGACGTCGTGTTGATGGACGTCCGCATGCCGGTGATGGACGGGATCGAGGCCACCCGGCGCATCACCCAGTCAGGCGCGTGTGCCCGGATCATCATCCTCACCACCTTCGACCTTGATGAGTACGCGTTCGCAGGGCTGCGGGCAGGGGCTTCAGCCTTTCTCCTCAAGGACGTCGCGCCCAACGAGTTGGTGCAGGCCGTCCGGGTGGTCGCGAGCGGGGATGCCGTGGTTGCGCCGAGGGTCACCCAGCGGCTGCTCGAGGAGTACGTACGCTCCCGCCCCGACGCGCCGAAGCCTCCCCGCGACCCGCTTTTGCAGGACCTGACGCCGCGTGAGCTCGAAGTTCTTGGTGCCATCGCGGAGGGGCTTTCCAATGCGGAGCTGGCACACCGGTTCTTCCTCTCCGAAGCCACCGTGAAAACCCATGTGCGCCGGATTCTCACCAAACTTCATCTGCGGGACCGCGTCCAGGCCGTGGTGTATGCCTACGAAACCGGTCTGGTTACCCCAAGCCAGGGGCTCGATTTCTGAGCTTGCCGGCTTCCGGGGCAGCACGCGGCGGACAGTAGGCTTGCAGGCATGACTGCCGCTCACGCTCATATCGCAGACCTCGGTGCTTACGTTGCCGCCTCACCCTCCAGCTTCCACGCTGCCCACGAAGGCGGCATCCGACTTCAGGCGGCCGGCTTCAGCCAGCTGCATGAGGACGATCCCTGGGATGGGGGACCCGGCCGCTTTTACGTCATCCGCGACGGCGCGCTGATCGCCTGGATCACCCCGTCCACTGCGACGGAGACCACCGGCTTCCACATCCTCGGAGCGCATACGGACTCCCCGTCCTTCAAGCTGAAGCCCAAGCCCACCATCGGACGGCACGGTTGGCTACAGGCCGGCGTCGAAATCTACGGCGGACCGCTGCTGAATTCCTGGCTCGACCGTGAGCTGGCGCTCGCCGGCCGGCTGGTGACGCACGACGGCGCGGAGCACCTTGTCCACACAGGCCCGCTCCTGCGCTTCCCCCAGCTGGCCATCCACCTGGACAGGGCTGTCAACGACGGACTGAAGCTCGACAAGCAGCAACACATGAACCCGGTCTGGGGCCTCGGTGATCCGGGACGGGCGGACCTCCTGCAGCTTCTTGCGGTCGACGCTGATCTCGAAGCAGCGGAGATCGGCGGCTTCGATGTGGTGGTTGCGGACACTCAGCAGCCCCGGGTCTTCGGCGCGGACGGCGAGTTCTTCGCCTCGGGCAGGCTGGATAACCTCTCTTCCGTGCACGCCGGGATCACCGCCCTCATTCAGGCAACAAAGAACGACGCCGGTGGCGCACCCATCGCGGTGCTGGCCGCCTTTGATCACGAGGAAGTCGGTAGCGGATCACGCTCCGGCGCGAGCGGGCCGTTCCTGGAGGACATCCTGCACCGGATCTCGTCGGGATTGGGTGCCGGTGAGGAGCAGCGGCGGCGGGCTATCGCGTCGTCGTTCTGTGTGTCATCGGATGCCGGCCATGCAGTCCATCCCAACTACGCCGAGCGCCACGATCCGGCAAATCACCCGGTCCTGAATGGCGGGCCACTGCTGAAGATCAACGCGAACCAGCGCTACACCACCGACGCTCCCGGCGCCGCCTATTGGGCGCGGTTGTGCAGGGATGCGGGCGCGCCGTACCAGGAGTTCGTGTCGAACAACGTGATGCCGTGCGGATCCACCATTGGACCGCTGACCGCAACCAGACTTGGCATCCGGACGGTGGATGTCGGCGTTCCACTGCTGTCCATGCACTCGGCCCGTGAGCTCTGCGGCGTCGAGGATCCATACCAGCTCACCCGGGTGCTGCAGCGGTTCTTCACGGTGTCCTGACACGGTTTGCCGGCCCAGCCACTTGTCCACAGGCGGTTCGGAGAGCTGGCTCATGTCCGGTAGTATTGATAAGTCCGTGCCAACGTGGAACCGCTGAAATGAGTGGTTTCCGCGCGCGGATCAACGCTAAAGAACCTCCTGTTGCGGAAAGACCGCGACCGTTTAGCCCAGAGGAGGTGGGTTCACAAATGCGTGCATATGAACTGATGGTAATCATCGACCCCGATGTCGAGGAACGTACCGTTGAGCCAACACTCGAGAAGTTCCTGAATGTCGTCCGTAACGGCGAAGGAACTGTGGACAAGGTAGACATCTGGGGACGTCGCCGCCTTGCCTATGAAATCAAGAAGAAGTCCGAAGGTATCTACGCCGTCGTCAACTTCACCGCTACCCCGGCTGTTGCAGCTGAACTTGATCGCCAGCTTGGTCTGAATGAGACCATCATGCGCACCAAGATCATCCGCCCCGAGGAGCAGAAGGTTTCCGCCGAGTAATTTCGGCTATCAAACCAGGCCCACTCCGGTGGGCCCGTGACCGTAGGAGGCACCATGGCAGGCGAGACCACTATCACGGTCGTCGGTAATCTCACCAGCGACCCGGAACTTCGTTTCACCCCGTCAGGCTCTGCAGTGGCTAATTTCACCATTGCGTCGACGCCGCGGACCTTCGACCGTCAGTCCAGCGAGTGGAAGGACGGCGAAACGCTGTTCCTCCGGGCGTCGGTCTGGCGTGAAGCGGCTGAGAACGTAGCGGAGACCCTCACCAAGGGAACCCGTGTTGTTGCTCAGGGCCGCCTCAAGTCACGTACGTATGACACCAAGGAAGGCGAGAAGCGCACCGTCATGGAGTTGGAGGTGGACGAAATCGGTCCATCCCTGCGCTACGCATCGGCCAAGGTAAGCCGTACCCAGCGCTCCGGCGGTGGTGGCGGCGGTTTCGGTGGAGACAGCGGCGGCGGCTTCGGCGGCGGCAACTCCAACCAGGGTTGGAACGGCGGCGGCGGCCAGCAGGCCCAGCAGCCGTCCCAGGACCCGTGGGGTGCACCGGCCGGCGGTAACTCGTCCGGTTGGGGCAACGGCCCGGAATCATCCGAGCCGCCTTTCTAGACCTTCCAGGAACGGTGCCGCACCGGCGGCGTTCCACTTTTGAAATTCCCATCCCGCAGAACCGTTCTGCGGGCTCCACCAGACATAAGGAGCACCACGATGGCTAAGGCTGAACTTCGTAAGCCCAAACCAAAGTCCAACCCCTTGAAGGCCGCTGACGTCACCGTCATCGACTACAAGGACGTAGCACTGCTGCGTAAGTTCATTTCCGACCGCGGAAAGATCCGTGCGCGCCGCGTTACCGGCGTGACCGTGCAGGAACAGCGCAAAATCGCCCAGGCAATCAAGAACGCCCGCGAAGTTGCACTCCTGCCTTACTCCGGCGCAGGCCGCGGCTAAGGAAAGGAACACACCATGGCAAAGCTTATTCTGACCCAGGAAGTCACCGGTCTGGGAACCGCAGGCGATGTTGTCGAGGTCAAGAACGGTTACGCACGTAACTACCTTCTGCCCCGCGGCTTCGCCCTCACGTGGACCAAGGGCGGCGAGAAGCAGGTGGAGTCCATCAAGGCTGCACGTTCTGCCCGCGAACACGCTTCACTCGAGGACGCTCAGCGTCAGGCTGCTGCTCTGCAGGCAAAGCCGGTCAAGCTGACCGTCAAGGCCGGCGAGTCCGGTCGTCTCTTCGGAACCGTCAAGGCCGAGGATGTCGCCAAGGCTGTTGAGGCCGCTGGACTTGGCGCCATCGATAAGCGCAAGGTCGAATTGCCGGCACACATCAAGTCGGTCGGCAGCTACCAGGCAAACGTTCGTCTCCACGAGGACGTAGCCGCAGTGATCGATCTCGACGTCGTCGCCAGCTAGAGTTACGCATAGTACGCGCAAGGCCCTCGTTCCTTCGGGAGCGGGGGCCTTCTGCCTGCCGCCGGATCAGCTGCTTGTGAAGTTCTCACTGACCATGAACTCGTGACCCAGGGCGATGAGCTGAGCGAGAACGTCCTGGTCGACGTCGTCGAGCTTATTGATGTACAGGCATCCTGCACCAGTTCTATGCTTGCCCAGCTCCGGAAGAAGCTCGGCGGCTTGTGGTGCGTAAGTGAGCCCGTAGAGCGCGAGGTTGGCGCTGCGCGGTGAGAACCCGACGGCCAGGGCGTCCCCCTCGCGGCCGGAAGCGTACTTATAGTGGTAGCTTCCGAACCCCACCATTGACGGACCCCACATCACCGCTTCGAGCCCGGTGATACGGCTCATGAGGGCCAGGAGCGTTTGAGCGTCCTGCCTGCGGCGTTCATGGGGTACTGAATCGATGAAGTCCTGTGGGGACGCGGCGGTGGGTACAGTCTTGTTGTCTGCCATGGGTGGAAGTATCTCAGGGTTAAGACGTACACCGGACCGTACCCGGTGCATATATCTCGCAGGTGGAGTATTCCCGTGTCCGTACGTCTATGGCCGGTCCATCAGTGTAGGGGCATAAAGGGCCGTCATGCTTTCTATTCGCTGTGACGCACGTCATGTCTAGTGGCGTACGGGTTGTGGATAGTCAGTGCATAAATGCGCCGCCGTAGGGCTCTTTTGCTCGTCTGTCAACACGAAAGTGCGGGCTGAATGTTGGCGGAATAAACTTCTTCTCCACAGGTGGAATGAAGCATTTACCCAAGTCAGCCCCACATTGTGGATTAATATTCTTTCTACTCCACAGAGATATCCCCAGCCTGTGCACACAACACGCCGAACAATTGCCTGTTTATACACACCCCCTGTGGATAACTCACTTGGCAGAGCGGAAGCTGGGCACTAGCGTTGCGGGGTATCCCATACCGCAAGGACTGTCGGTGACGGCTGGTATCTATAGTTATTCAGCTCGGATCCACCACTCCTCGGCAGACGCCCTGGGCAGGGATCGGGAAAGTTTCGGGAAGGAAGGCCGCACACGTGTCTTTGACTCATGCGGATTCATCAGAAGACACTCGTTCACCGCAGTTCTCCCGAACGCCTCCACAGGATCTGGTTGCTGAGCAGTCCGTCCTCGGCGGGATGATGCTGTCCAAAGACGCAATTGCCGATTGCGTCGAGGTGCTACGCGGCGTGGATTTCTACCGCCCGGCACACGAGAGCATCTATGAAGCGATCATCGATCTCTACGGTCGTGGAGAGCCCGCTGATGCCGTGACCGTATCGGACGAGCTCACCAAGCGCGGAGAGATCTCCCGCATCGGCGGTCCTGCTTACCTTCACACACTCATTCAGTCTGTTCCCACGGCCGCCAACGCGGGCTTTTACGCTGAAATCGTTCGCGAGCGTGCTGTCCTGCGTCGCCTGGTTGATGCCGGTACCAAGATTGTCCAGCTCGGCTACTCCAATGACGGAGAGGTGGATGACCTCGTCAACGCCGCCCAGGCCGAGGTCTATGCAGTAGCCGAACGCCGCACCGCTGAAGATTATGTGCCCCTGAAGGACATCATCGAGGGCACGGTCGACGAGATTGAGTCGGCTGGCCACCGTGGCGAGGGGATGACCGGGGTACCGACGGGCTTCTACGAATTCGACGAACTTACCCAGGGTCTGCATGGCGGGCAGATGATTGTGATTGCGGCTCGTCCTGCCATGGGTAAAGCGCTTGCACTAGACACCCCGCTGCCCACGCCCAGCGGCTGGACAACCATGGGTGAGGTGTCGGTGGGGGACCAGGTGATAGCAGCAGACGGTAGCCCAACCGCGGTCGTAGCTGCCACGGAGGTCATGCATGGCCGACCGTGTTTCAAGATAACGTTCGACGACGGTTCGACCATCGTTGCTGACGAAGAACACCAATGGCTGACCGATACCCGAGCTTCCCGAAAGTCCGCGCAGGCGGCGTCCGTAGGCCACAGCGGTGTACGCAATCAACGGGTGTTCCCCTCTGTTCGCACTACACGGGAAATCGCGAATACGCTCCGGTGCAATACCAGCGATCAGCGACTCAACCATTCAGTGCGCAATACCCGTCCGTTGGCCCTGCCTCATGCTGAGCTCCCGATCGGCCCTTACACTTTGGGGGCGTGGCTGGGTGACGGCGCATCGGCGACCGCTCGAATAACCACGGCTGACGAGGAGGTGCTCCTCCGTATTGGCGGCGAGGGGTACGTGACGAAGCAGATTACCGACATCACCTATTCTGTACGCCTTCCTGAGCAGTACATCTTCCATGGTGTTTGTGTCGTTTGCAGTCGCCCGTTTGAAAACAAGGTTCGCCATGTCCGGACCTGCTCGCGCTCGTGCGGTGCTCGGGCAAGTGCTGTATCGGCCCCGGTTCCTCCTAGCGTTTGCATGGATTGCGGTGAGCGGTGCGCCGGCGGCTTGCGTTGTATGGCGTGTCGTAACGGCAACGGATCTTTACAAGCCCAGCTGCGCACCCTTGGAGTGCTTGGGAACAAGCACATCCCTGCCCAGTACCTTCGAGGGAGCGAGGCGCAGCGGCGCGCTCTCTTGGCCGGTCTGCTGGATACGGACGGTACCGTTACCGCGAATGGCTGCGTGCAGTTTGCGGTCACGCACGCTCGCTTGGCAAAAGATTTCGGTGAGCTCGCGCTCAGCTTGGGCTACCGCACCGGCTGGTGGGAAAGACCTGTCAAAGGTCGTAGCGCTTCTTCGTCGACGTGCTTCGTCATCACTTTTTCCACTGATGACACTGTATTTGGGCTCACTCGCAAGCAGATTCTCCACAAAGAGCGGGACTGTAGGTCCACGCCGAAGCGGACTCAGCGGTTCATCACCTCGGTGGAACGCGTCGAGTCGGTACCTGTTCGATGCATACAGGTAACGAATGACGAGCATCTGTATCTGGCAGGCAGGTCCTTCGTCCCCACTCACAACTCCACGTTCGCTTTAGACTGGGCCCGTTCTGCCGCCATCAAGCACAACATGACTACCGTCTTCTTCTCGCTCGAGATGGGCCGCAATGAGATCGCCATGCGTTTGTTGTCTGCGGAAGCCACCATCGGACTGCAGGACCTGCGCAAGGGCACCGTAAAGGATGAACAGTGGGGCAAGATCGCCACCACGATGGGACGCATGAACGACGCCCCGCTCTTCATCGACGACAGCCCGAACATGTCGCTGATGGAGATCCGCGCAAAATGCCGCCGTCTCAAGCAGAGGCATGATCTGAAGCTCGTTGTCCTCGACTACCTGCAGTTGATGTCATCCGGAAAGCGTGTCGAATCACGGCAGCAGGAAGTCTCGGAATTCTCGCGAGCCCTGAAGCTCCTGGCGAAGGAACTGAACGTTCCCGTCGTTGCACTGTCACAGCTCAACCGTGGCTCTGAACAGCGAACAGACAAGCGGCCAATGGTCTCGGACCTTCGCGAATCGGGCTGCCTCACTGCTGACACAAGGGTGCTTCGATCGGATACCGGTGCGGAGACCACAATGGGCGAGCTGTTCCGGACCGGTGCCCGTGATGTGCCTGTTTGGTCTTTGGATGACAGCCTCCGGTACGTGGAGCGCCACCTCACGCATGTTTTCTCGACCGGCACAAAGGAGGTTTTCCGTCTAACGCTGGCCTCCGGGAAAACTATTCGAGCCACTTCCAACCACCCGTTTTTCACCTACGACGGCTGGCGTGCGCTCGGTCATCTCAAGGTCGGGGACCGACTGGGTGTTCCTCGCCATGTCAACGGGCCGTCAGAGCGGACCCATTGGGATGATTCTCAGGTCATCCTTCTCGCCAATAAGGTGAGGGACTTCGTTCCGGAAGAGGTCTTCGCTTTACCCAAGGCCCAAATTTCCCTGTTCCTGAAGCACCTGTGGGCCACCGACGGTTCTGTGACCGTGAACCGGGCGGCTACGGGCGGCCGCATCTACTATGCGTCGACCTCACGGCGGCTCATCGATGACGTAACGCGGCTCCTTCTTCGCTTCGGTATCAGCGCCAGGGTAAAAACGGCGACCGCCAAGGGCAACTACCGTCCGGGTTACACGCTCGACGTCTCGGGCGGTGACGATCAGCGCCGGTTCCTTCAGGAGATCGGCGTCCATGGTGCCCGGGCGGCTTCATGCGAGCATCTGCTTGAGATCATCCGGGACAAAACAGCCAACACCAATGTTGACACCGTTCCTCTGCAGGTTTGGGATGATGTGAAGTCCATCCTCGCGGAAAAGGATATGACCCACCGTGAGTTCCAGGCAGCCATTGGGACCCAATATTGTGGATCAACCCTCTTCAAGGCCGCTCCGTCGCGGCAGCGATTGGCAAGGGTGGCGGCCGTGTTGGGCTCAGCGGAGCTCGACGTCATGGCAGTCAATGATCTCCTCTGGGACAGCGTTGTCAGTATCGAACCGGACGGTGAGGAAGAGGTATTCGACGCGACTGTCCTTGGAAACCACAACTTCGTTGCCAACGGCATTGCCGTTCATAACTCGATCGAGCAGGATGCCGATATGGTCATCCTGCTCCACCGCGACGACGTCTATGACAAGGAATCGCCGCGAGCCGGAGAAGCCGACGTCATTGTCGCCAAGCACCGTAACGGTCCCACCAAGACTTTGGTTGTCGGGTTTCAGGGCCACTACTCGCGGTTCAACAACATGGCAGCGGACACCGGCGGGTTCTAGGGGGAAGGGTGATCACGGGAGACGGCTGGGCTTCAGCCGATGAGGCACGCCGGCCTGCGCCGGGTCAAGCTCCACTGGGCTCACCAGGACGGCCGGCCCTCGGCGCAGCACCCCACTGGCGACAGGCTGACAGAGCATGGTGTGTACGGTTTCCTGAATCAGTTCAGGGGAGTTAGCGGCGTCGAGAGCCATGATGCGTTTCCTT
>NZ_JAROKN010000022.1:0-49022 GCF_029455255.1 Arthrobacter vasquezii
CGCTCCACTTGCCGCGCTCCGGCCGGCCGAACACGCCGGTGTCACCACCCGACGCGGCCGGATCCGCCTGGGAATCGGTGTGCTGGCGGTCGTGGCAGGCAGCGCTCTGCTCGCGGTCGGAGCCGCTCAGGCCAACCTGTTGCTGGCGTTGCCCGGAGGTGCACTGTCCTTTCTCGGATTCCTGCTCTGCGCCGGCCTGTTTGTCCCGGCACTCGTCACGGGCGTCGGCCGGCTTGCCTCGCCGCTGGGCGTACCCGGGAAGCTCGCTGCGGTGAACGCAGTACGCAATCCGGCGCGAACGACGGCGACCGCAACGGCCCTGCTTGTCGGCGTCACCCTCGTCAGCATGATGATGGCCGGAGCACAGACATCGCGGACAGCGTTCGATGACGCCCTGGCGCAGAACTACCCGGTGGATCTGGCCGTGCAGCTTGAAGGCGGAGAAGACCCGGATGCTGTGAGTACCCTGCAGGCGCTGGAGGGCGTCGACGCAGTGGTGCAACCCATGCCGGTGGGCCGCACCACAGACGAAGCAGGCGGGCAGACGGTCTACAGTCTCTCGGCAGCCGACGCGGAAGCGGTCCTGCGCTCGGAGACCGCCTACCCGCAGGACGGCGAAGTGGTGATGCCGGACGGCACCGCAGTGACCGAACTCGAAGTGGCCGGGTCCTCAACTACCCGCCTTCTTCCCGTGAAGGAAGCCGAAAGCCGAACGATCGTTCCCCTCATTACGCCGGCCACTGCAGAACAGCTCGGGCAGCTGGAGGCAACGGACACGGGTGGAGTTCTCTGGCTGAAGCTGGACGACTCCCTGGGAACGGGTGAGATCATGCAGCTTCGGACGAGCGTTGTGGACGCCCTGGGCGTGTCCGAGTATCTCGTCTCGGGAGCAGCGCTGGAACGCGCAACCTTCAACCAGATCATCGATGTGCTGCTGCTTGTCGTCACAGCTCTCCTGGCGGTCGCCGTATTGATTGCGCTCATTGGTGTAGCCAACACGCTCTCCCTCTCGGTGCTTGAGCGCACACGCGAATCGGCACTCCTTCGGGCGCTGGGGCTGACCCGGGGCCAGCTGCGCGGCATGCTGGCAGTGGAAGCCGTACTGATCGCCGGAGTGGCAGCGCTGATCGGGATCGTACTCGGAATGCTCTACGGCTGGCTCGGCGCGCAATCGGCGCTGGGCATGGTGGCTGTTGTGACGCCGTCGTTCCCGTGGCTGCAGCTGGCAGGCGTGCTGGTTGTCGCTACCGCTGCGGGACTGGCGGCATCAGTACTGCCTGCCCGCCGCGCGGCGCGGCTCTCCCCCGTCCAGGGATTGGCCGTGGAGGACTGACCTGCAAGGATTGCTTCACGGTCCGCGCACTCGGGCCGTGAAGCAATCAGGAGGACCGGTGAAGAACCCCACTCGGGAAGAACGGCAATGGCTGTTTCGCTATTTGGAGGACCATCTCCTCGGAGCGACCGGCGGGGTGCGTCTCTTTCAGGCAGCTGCCCAGACCTGGGAGGGCACACAGCACGGGCGCACGCTGTCCCGCCTCCACGACGAGATTGACCACGAACGCAGTGAGCTCCTCACCTCCCTGCGCTCTCAAGGCCACCGTCCGAACCCCGCAAAGATGGTCTTCGCGCATCTCAGCGCTGCCGCCGCCCGCCTGAATCCCCTCAATGTGAGCAAGGCGGAGAACGGTCCGGGGGCACAGCTGGAGCTGGAGGCACTCCAGAGCCTCGTCCGCGGGAAGGAAGCGCTGTGGGAGACCCTCCTGGCGCTGCTGGACGACGGCTGGTCCTTCACCGGATACGACCGCGAGCGCCTCACCCAGCTTGCAGAGCGGGCGCGCGGACAACAGCGGGAAATTGCAGCCATCATGGTGAGCACGGCCGCCGAGCGTTTCCGCGCGTGACCCGCGTTGATTTGTCAGGACACGCCCCGTTAGCCGTCGCTATAGGGGTGTGTCCTGACAAATGAACTAGTCTTCCGCGGGCTCCTCGTACTTCGGGAAAATCGGAGCAGGCGCCGGTAGGGCAATGCCGGGCACCAATGGAGTTGCGATCGCGCTGAAGCGGCGGGCGCCGTCGTCGTTCACGGTGCCCTGGCCCAGAACCGTGAGCAGCTTCGCGGCGCCGTCCGGCATCACCGGCTGCACCAGGATTGATACGATCCGAAGGATCTCCAGGGTCACGTAGAGGACCGTGTTCATGCGGTCGAGGTCAGTCTTCCGCAGCACCCAGGGCTGCTGCTCGGCGAAGTACGCGTTCGTGTCTCCCAGGACCGCCCAGATCGCCTCGAGCGCGCGGGACAGCTCCTGCTTGTCATATGCGGCCCGGCAGGTATCCAGCAGCGTGTTCGCCGCAGCCAGGATGCGCTGGTCCGCCTCAGACAACGACGACGGCGCAGGCACCAGCGAGTCACAGTTCTTCGCCACCATGGACAGGGACCGCTGCGCAAGGTTCCCCAGGTTGTTCGCGAGGTCCGAGTTCATCCGGGTCACGATGGCCTCATGGCTGTAGGAGCCATCCGCTCCGAAGGGCACCTCGCGCAGCAGGAAAAAGCGGATCTGGTCCCGGCCGTACTGCTCCATCCAGTCCTTCGGCGCAATCACGTTGCCCAAGGACTTGGACATCTTCACGCCCTTGTTGTGCAGGAAACCGTGGATCATGACCCGCTTGGGCAGCTCAATGCCTGCGGACATCAGGAAGGCGGGCCAGTAGATCGCGTGGAAGCGGGAGATATCCTTGCCGATCACGTGCACGTCTGCGGGCCAGAACCTGCGGAACTGCTCCGACTCGGTGTCCGGGTAGCCCACCCCGGTCAGATAGTTGGTGAGCGCATCCACCCAGACGTACATGACGTGCTGGGGATTGCCGGGCACAGGTACACCCCAGTCGAAGGTGGTGCGGCTGATCGAGAGGTCGTCCAGACCCCGCTTCACGAAACTGATGACCTCGTTGAAGCGGGATTGCGGTGCGCCGAATTCGGGCTGCTCCGCGTACAGCGCCAGTAGACGGTCCTGGTACGCGGATAGGCGGAAGAAGTAGCTCTCCTCCTCCGTCCACGTCACCTCGGTGTCCGTGTCCTTCGAGTAGCGGATGCCGTCCTCGCGGAGCTCGGTCTCTTCCTCGGTGTAGTACGCCTCGTCACGCACCGAGTACCAGCCCGCGTACTTGTCGAGGTAGATGTCTCCGGCCGCTTCCATCCGGCGCCAGATGTCCTGCGAGGCCGCGTAATGGTCCTCATCGGTGGTCCGGATGAACCGGTCGTAGCTGATGGCGAGGTCAGCGTGGGCAGCCTGGTAGACCACGGCGTTCCGGTCCACCAGCTCCTTCGGCGAGATCCCCTCTTTCTCCGCGGTCTGAGCAATTTTCATCCCGTGCTCATCAGTACCTGTCAGGAACATGACGTCATAGCCGTCCAGCCGCTTGAAACGCGCGATGGCGTCGGTGGCGACATACTCATACGCATGCCCGATGTGCGGCACGCCGTTGGGATAGGTGATGGCTGTAGTGATGTAGAACGGGGGTTTCTGCGCAGAACTCACCCTAGAAAGTTACCCTGCCGCCGTGGGGTTGTCGCATCATTGCGTTGCCTGGCTCCTGCGATCATGGTTTTCCCATGGTGGGGAGCGAACACTACTTGCATGGCACAGCAACTCGACGACCGCCGCGTCGCCCACCGCGCTTCCCGCCCCCGGCATCGGATGCTCATCCCGGCCGCGCTTCTGATCGGCGTGCTTGGCGGCGCAACCTGGGTACTCACCAACAATGTTGAGGAGGAACCTGCCGCGATGCTGGGTGCATCGGACACTGTGGACGGCGGAATTGCCCGGATCAACGGAATACTCCCGCTCGAATCCGACGGCTGGGTGCCTCCGTCCAACGGGGCTGCCCTTGAGACCGCAGTGCCCGACGGCGCGCATCGCGTCCGCGTGCTGCTCGAACTTACTGCGCTGGAACCGGAAGGCATCGCCTTCAGCGCCGCCGACTACTTCGTCGACGGGCTTGGCACCGGGGAACCGCACGTCATCTGGGCATCCCCGTCACAGCACATCGCGGAACAGGGAGAGACGATTGATGCCACGCTGGTCTTCGAAATTCCGAACAAGGCGCTCGCACTGGTACTCAGTGACGACGGCGAGGCGCGGCTTTCGCTCGGAACTGACCACCACACGGCCGGTCAGTGAGTGGTCCTGAGTAGCCTTAGCGGCTACTCAGGTAACTACCCTGCCGCTACGCCGGGAAATTCGAGTAGTGCCCCCGAATCCTTCGGAATCGGGGTCATTTTTTCGGGTAGGGCCTACTCGTGATCCCCGTTTCTCCAATCCCTAGGTTTGATCTCGTCATCACAAGCACGAAAGACGAGGTCTCGCTCATGTTGCAGTCAGACGCATTTTCACCGGCACATTCGGGTTCCCCCGCGGACGCACCAGGCGTGCCGGCTTTCCTGACCGTCCAGCTGATCGGCTCGCTCCGTATACGGCGCGGAGACACAGTGTTGAACGCCCGGACCCTCGGCGGGCCGAAGCCGCGCCAGATCCTGGAGATCCTCCTCCTGAGCCTCGGCACACCGGTCTCCAAGGACCGCCTGATCGAGGTCCTTTGGGAAGGACACGCACCTGCTGAAGCCCTTCCGACCCTTGAAAGCTACGTCAGCGTCCTGCGCCGGAACATCCAGCCCGGCAGCGGCAAGCAGGGTCCGCTGCGCACCACGACCGGCGGTTACGTGATGGACGCAACCATGGTGGACCTGGACGTCTTCCGCTTCGATCAGCTCCTGCGGCAGGCCCAGCAGAGCGCGCCGGAAGCAGCGCTCAAACTCCTTCACGAGGCACTTACACTCGCCACCGCTCCCCTGCTGGGCGACGAGCTCCTCCCAGCCTGGGCAGAAGACGAGCGGGAGCTGCACAGCTCCCGGGTCCTTGAGGCAACGGTGCTGGCAGCGGAAACCGCCTCAGCGGTCGGTGCAGTCTCCGAGTCGATCGACTGGGCCCAGAAGGCCCTCACCATGGACCCGCTCAATGAACGTGCATGGTTGGCCCGGGTTGCCGGCCTCGAGCGCACAGGACGCTACGCCGAGGGCCTGCAGAGCTACGAGAAGTGCCGGCGTGCAATGGTTCGGGAGCTGGGATGCGCACCCGGACCCGGGCTGAAGGCAGCGCATGCCCGCCTGCTGCAGGCCACTGCAGAGAGCGAAGGCGAACTGTCCGACGTCCTGTCCGCTCTGCTTGTGCTTCACGGCCAGCTCAGCAGGACCACCGCACCGGTGGCTGCAGCTCCGCAGAACGTCCGGCAGTCTCTGCGGGACGCCACAGTCGTCATCAACTCCTTCCTTGTGCGGGCGATGTCCGCAGCGTAGGAGAGTCCCGGTTAGAGGTATCCAAAGAGGGTTTCCCCCCAGTCGGGTGGGAAACCCTCTTTGTGTGTCGGAAAAGCAAGCCGGCGTGTGCTGTTGCATGACACGTGAACCCCGCTGACGCATCGGCACGTCGCCGGCCGTGCTCAGGGGCACTTTGCTACTGCCTGCCCTGGCAGGAGCCCACGCACGAAAGGAAGGACCATGGCGGGGATTCCCGCCATGGTCCTTTCGTCTGGGAGTGGCCCTACCGCATCAGGTGATCAGGTAGTTGCCCCACCCGTTGCCGATCTGCGTGCGGCTTCCAACCCGTCCGGTTCCTGTGCCCGGGTAGAGCCACAGCCTGCCTACGGAGTCGCGAGCCACGACATCGGAACGTGAGTCCCCGGTGAGGTCACCGATTCCCACCAGTGAGTACCCGTTCCAGCCGCTGCCGAACAGTGAACGGCTCTGGAAGCCGCCTCTGCCGTTGCCGGGGTACAGGAACAGGCGTCCTGTGCTGTCGGCTGCGATGATGTCCGAGCGGGCGTCGCTGTTGAAGTCACCGACACTCGCAATCTGGAAGCCATTCCAGCCACTGCCTGCCTGGCTGCGTGACTGGAAGCCGCCTGATCCGTTGCCAGGGTACAGCCACAGCCTGCCGTTGGAATCCCGAGCCACGAGGTCAGACCGGTCATCTCCGTCGAAGTCACCAGGAGCGGTCAGTGTGTAGCCGCCCCAGCCATTGCCGATTTGAAGTCCCCTCACAAGCCCCGCAGCGCCGGTTCCGCGGTAGAGCCACAGCCGCCCGGTGGAGTCCGAGGCGAGGATATCCGCGTTTCCATCGCCGCTGAAGTCGCGGGTGGCAATGATGCTGCGCATCCCCTGCCATCCTGTTCCCATCAGCGACCGGGTCTGCAGCCGGCCTGCTCCGTCTCCCGGGTACAGCCACAGCCGCCCGTTGGGGTCACGGGCAACCAGGTCGGCAATGCCGTCGCCGTCGAAGTCTTCGCGCAGCTCCGGCCGGGTGGGGGTAGCTGCGGCTGACAGGATTGAGAACTCCCCGGCACCCAGTGCGTTGACTGCCCGTACTTGGAACCGGTAGGCCGTTTCATTGGCAAGCCCGGTGATCTCGAGGCTCGTGGCGGTTGCACCCGCTGTCCTCGGCGCTCCCACGGGCTGTCCGTCAGCGCCGAGGACCTGGACTGCGTATCCGGTGATCGCGGATCCGCCGTCGGTATCCGGCGCACTCCAGCGGACAGTCACCGATCCATCCGCCGCGGTCACTTCACCGAGAACCGGAGTTCCGGGGACTGATCGTGGAGTGACGGCTGCCGAGGCTGCAGAAGCTGCACCCTCGCCATGAGCGTTCACTCCAAGGACCTTGAAGCTGTACGCCGTGCCGTTTGCGAGGCCGGTGACTTCCGTCGTCGTCGCTGTGCCGGTGAGCGAAATCGTCTGCACGAGGGTTTCGCCAGCGAGCACCTGCACTTTATAACCGGTGATCGCGGTGCCGGCGTTGGCAGCCGGGGTGCTCCAGGAGAGCGTGGCGATGCCGTTGCCGGCGACGCCTGTCACGTTGGTCGGCGCGTTGGGCACAATGTCCGGGACAACCGCTGCGGAGAGCGGCGAGAAGGCACTCGTTCCCAGCTCGTTGGATGCCCGGACCTGGAAGCGATAGGCCTGACCGTTTGTCAGCCCGGTCATCACCGTGCTGGTTTCATTGCCGGGAACCTGGCGGAGAGCGCCCACCGGTGCACCGTTTGCGTCCACTGCACGTACCTCGTAAGTGGTGACCGGGGAAACCGGTGCACCCCATTCGACTGTGGCAGAGCGGTCGCCTGCAACTCCTGCGGCGATCTCCGGGACACCGGGAGCCTGGGAATCCGCGAACAGGAGCTTCTCGATGTTCCGCAGGGTATCCACGCCGTCGCCGTCACCCAGCGGGGGAAGTGCATCGGGATCATCGCCGAGATGCGTCACCGTGGTGACGCTTCCCGGAGCCCCCGGGACAGCACCCGTCGGTACGGTGGTCACTGTGTAGTTCTGCTCCAGGTCCGAGAAGACCGCAGCGTCCGCATCACCGGCTTTCCCTGCGTTGACGATCTCACGCACAATGACGATGTCTCCCGGATCAACAACACCGGCGAAAACAGCGGCCTGCAGGGTCCGTGAACTGTCAGCCAGGTAAGGCTTTTCAATACTGTCAGTGCTGCCGATTTCCGTAGTCGGGTCGGCGGGATCAGTGCGTACGCTCATCCGGACGCGCAGTTCCTTGTCGCCGTCGAGGATGTCGTTGCCGGACCTGCCCTCGAGCACATCCGAGCCGGCACCACCGAGAATGATGTTGCCCTCTCCCCAGATGCCGCCGTTATCCGTGACACCTGCGGGAAGCAGTTCGCTCAGGCCGGTGATTCTTGCGACTCCCTCGGCGTCCAGCCAGTTCTTGCCGGATGTTCCTTCGCCCTCGACCAGCCGGGGAACAACGTCGTCGCCGCGAAGAACATCATTCTTCGCCGCTCCGGAGAGCCCTTCCACCTCTGCATAACGGTCGCGCAGCACGTCCACGGGAAGCGGCACGCCCAACAGGTTACGAGTCAGGTCCGTGTCCGCCGCCAGGCCGTCGACCTGGTGCGAGGTCCAGTCGAAGCCCGCAGCACCTGCATTGCGCTCGATGCCCGGGTCGGCCAGCATGATGTCGTCGCCGCCTTCGGCATCATAATCATCGTCACCGTTCTGGCCCATCAGGACGTCATTGCCGGGTGTGTTCGGATCGTCGAAGAACGGGGCACCGCTATCTCCCATGAGGAGGTCGGCACCGTCCCCGCCCTGGAGCCAGTCGTCTCCTGCGTCGCCGCGGGAGAGGTCGTTGCCTCCGCCTGCAATCAGAAAGTCGTTGCCCTCGCCGCCGAACGAATCGTTGGTATTCGCTCCGCCGTTGATGAAGTCGCTACCGCTGCCGCCGAGAACGAGATCCAGTCCTGGGCCGGCGTCCAGTGCATCATTGCCCGGACCGCCCTTCAGTACGTCATCACCCGCGGAGTCGGTCACGATGTCATTACCCTCGCCTCCGAGGGCGGTGTCAGCGCCGTCGCTGCCTTCGATGACATCGTTGCCGCCGTTTCCGAGAAAGGTGTCATTGTCGACGCCGCCCCAGATGCGGTCAGCTTCTGCGGTTCCGTTGAAGACGCTCTGGCCGTTGATGCCGGCCGGGTCCTCCGAGTTGGTGGTGCGGTAGCGAATGGTGCCGTCCGGCATCCGGATCAGCAGGGCTTCCTCGTTGCACTCGGAACGCGGATCGTCCAGCACCGTGGTGCCGTTGAACTGCAGCCGGCCAAGTTCGAACTTGCAGTCGGAGGTGCCGAACACGTCTGCCTTCAGCGCAGTGGCGCTGGTGTTGCGCATGATCATTTCGGCGAAGGAGTTGCCTTCCAACTGACCCAACAGGTTCATGCCCGGCGTGCGGACCAGGTAGTAGAAGCGGTCGCCGTTCTGCAGGTCCAGCATCTGCTGCTCGAACACGTAGTTGAACGTTGAACCGAGCAGGCCGCCGAAGAGGTTGGTGCGCTCGGCGAGTCCACCGACCCAGAGATCGATCTGGTTCAGGCCGGTTTCCTTGTCAGCCCAGGTACCTACGCCGCCCATGAAGTCCGCGGCGTCTGCGGGGACGGTGCCCTCTGCAGCATCGATCGGCGGGTTCACGATCAGCTGTGCTGCATCCCGCTTGCCCTTCAGCGTGGTTGCGACGGTGATGCTCGGGTGTTGACCATACGCCGCCACAAAGTTGACCAGCGACTCCGGGTGCTTGAGATTCAGGCCGAAATCGATCCAGTTCACGTACGGCTTGAGCTGGCTGTCGTTGGTCTTGTTGTAGATTTCCTTGCGCAGGTTGTTCAGCGACGGAATGCCCGTTTCACGGGCACGGGCGATATTGATGGCGGCCAGGTCCAGCGGAAGTCCAAGCAGGTTGTTCCGCAGGGTGTCGGTAACAAACTCGTCGAGCTCGTTGCCGACCTGGTCTGACATACCCATAGCAATGGATCCGGCTGCGTCTTTAGCTGAGAGCGGCTCGGTGCCGCCGCCGTCGTAGTACATCGGCGGGTTCAGGAAAGCGTCCAGCAGCGGCACATCGTTTGTGGATCCGTCGGCATTCGTCCGGGACACGGTATCGGTGAGCATCGAGTGACCGAAGCGGTACACGGCGTGTGCAAACTCGGCGCTGATCGCCGGGTCCACGTCGTCGTGATAGGTGGCGAACGGTTCAAGGAGCGGCTGTACCTTGCGGGCAAATTCTTCGAAGGCGAGGTGCTGGTACTCCATTTCGGTCACAAATCGGGCAGCCTGGAAAAGGCGCTCGCCATTCCAGCCGCCCGCTCCGGCAGCGCTCTTCCACTCCGCCAGAGCTGTTACGCCGCGGCTTGTTGTATCGGCGGTGAGGGTTGCCTTGATGTCCTCGAGGAGTCGGTTGTGTTCCGAGTGGAAGACCTGGTGGATCATGGTCAGCGCGACATTCTCATTGACCCGGCCGTCACCGGCGACAAAATGCGCATTCAGCATCTCGTTGTCATAGGTGCTGGTGCTCGGGGCTCCGGGAGGGTTGATGGTGTCGTCAGCATCGGGCAGGAAGTTCGCCTTCGGGACAGCATTGTGCGCGATGTCATCGAGAAAGGATTCGTTCACCCGGAGCGCGTTGGCCGGCACTGCAACCGGAGCTTCGGTGTTGCCCTCGACCATGCCGTCTGCGGTCACGTACTGCGGAAGTCCGCGCTCGGGACCCGGGATGAACTTCCCGTAGGGGTCAACGGCGATCATCGGAACACTGTGCACGTCCATATCGGATAGCTGAAGACCCAACTGACCGGCCGCCTGGGCCTTCAGCATTGCCCAGGTGCCCATGCCGCCGTCGTCGGAGGCCAGCAGCGCTCCGGTGGAGACCGGCCTGCCGCCGGCGTTGTTTGTGTACTCCCTCAGGAAAACCTGGTGGGACGGGTCCGAGCTGTAGGTCTGTGATTGGTCTACCAGTGGGCCGGTGCGGTTGGTCGCCTCGCGGACATCATCCTCCGTGCCCAACTTCCCATCCAGGCCGGGCTGATTGGTGGCGCGGGTGAGGACCATGAATCGCTGGCGAGCGGGAAGATCGTCCGCACTCGGCGTAACGCCGTCGGGCCCCGCAATCAGCGGGTCATCCGGCTGCAGCGGGATGAAAACCGCGCTGCCCGACTTATTGACCATGTCGAGGCCGTGGTCGAAGAATTGTCCGAAGATTGTGAACAACGAGTTGTACGGGGGCGAGAGGCCGACGTCTGTGGTGATGTTCGGGATGAAGAGTGTTTCACCGGCAGGCACGCAGCCCGCCGGCAGCCCTCCGGCGTCGCAGGGCACCACGCTGTCGGCGCCGCTTTGCGTGCGTACCGGGTACTGCGCTGCGGAAACCGCCGCAGGATTCGTAGAGGTCTGGTCCACAATCAGATTGCTGATGACGCGGGGGTCGGCATCGACCACGTTGCCTACGCCGTCGTAGGTCGTGGGACCGGGCTGGCGGATGATGGCCCCGTCGTCGGCATCGAGGTAATCGGGAGTGGTGAGACGGGGGAAGAGACGGTTCGACTCCGCAAAGTCTTCGCGACCTGCCTGGAGGTTGTTGCAGGAGCCATCCACCGTGCGCAGTCCGTAGGAAACCAACGGGCCGGGCACCTGATCAGGTCCGGTACCGAGCAGTGCGCCGCAGGGACCGGTCTCGCTGGTGGTGTTGCGGACATGTGCCTCAGCGATCTTGATCTGGCGCAGAATGAACGCCAAGTCGGACGTCGTGACGGTAAAGCCCTGGCCGACGGGCGCCGCCTGCGCGGGCGCCGCGACCAGTGGCAGGCCGATACCCGTGAGCATAGCCAGTGATGTGAGTGCCGAAAGCGTGCGTCGAAACGGAAAACCTGTGGGCCGCATCTGAGCAGCCGGGTGCTCCTCCGAGGCGTGTTGTGCCTTTCCCATAATTCCTCCCAAGACCTACCGACGGTCTTCCACCGGTGCCGCAAGAGTCCCGTACGAGCGTTATGAATACCTTGGAAGGTGCAGGGTTTCCCCAACCATCCGAGCGGAGGATAACGACTAACGGATGACCGGTTGGAGGACGATCGCATGGGTGGTCAGGAGGCGAGCACCGCACGAACTTCGTCTGCGCGCTGGCCGCGGTACCGCTCGCTGGCGGGACTTATGGCCGTTGTACTCCTGCTCGTCGGCTTGCGGCTTTGGGTGATCGAGCCGCTCTGGGTCTCTTCGCCGAGCATGGAACCCACCGTTCCCGAGGGGAGCATCGTAGTGCTCTACCGGCACGGGGAACCGGCGCCGGGCGCTTTGGTCTCGTTCCGGAATCCCTCCGAAGCGGGTACCGTGCTCAAACGCGTGGTGGCCGTCAGCGGGCAGAGCGTTGCCATTGAAGATGCGTTGCTCTACATTGACGGCGTCCCGGTATCCGAACCTTTTGTCGACCACGCGCTCATAGACGGCACCTACTTCGGGCCCGTCACGGTTCCTCCCGGGCATGTCTTCGTGATGGGCGACAACCGGGCTCAGTCCATTGATTCCAGAGACTTCGGTCCGCTCCCAGTCGACAGCATCGAAGCCACAGTGGTGTGGCCGCTCCCGAACTAATCCTGCAGATCCACCTCACGAGCCACTGATGCGCCGATTGCGTCCTTCAGGCTCTCCAGCGCATCCTGCGGCACGGAGCTGTCCACGGTGAGCAGCGACAGCGCCTGGCCGCCCTCCTTGCTGCGGGCGACCTGCATGCCGGCAATGTTGATCCCGCGCTCCCCCAGCACCCGGCCCAGGGTTCCGATCACACCGGGCCGGTCCTGGTACAGGATCACGAGCAGGTGCTCGCTGATCGGGATCTCGAGATCATAACCGTTGACCCCGACCAGCTTCTGAATCTGCTTCGGCCCTGTGAGCGTACCGGCGACCGAGATCTGGGACCCGTCAGACAGCGCACCGCGGATGGTCAGCACATTGCGGTACTCCTCCGAGGACTCAGTTGTGACCAGGCGCGTGTTGATGCCGCGCTGCTCGGCGAGAACCGGTGCATTGACGTAGGAAACCTGCTCGGAGACGACGTCGGTGAAAACACCCTTGAGGGCGGCCAGTTCCAACGCCTTGACGTCCAACGAGGCGATCTCGCCAGCTACCTCGACCTCGATCTGAGTGAGTGAATCATGGGTGAGTGCGGTGAAGATACGGCCCAGCTTCTCGATCAGTGGGATACCGGGACGTACTTCCGGCGCAATGACGCCGCCTGCGACGTTGACGGCGTCAGGCACGAGTTCTCCTGCGAGTGCCAGGCGGACCGATTTTGCAACGGAGATACCAGCCTTCTCCTGAGCCTCTGCCGTGGAGGCGCCGAGGTGCGGGGTGACCACAACGTTGTCCAGCTCGAAGAACGGGAGATCGGTGCTCGGTTCCTTGACGAACACATCAACTCCGGCGCCGGCAATCTGCCCTTCCTTGAGCGCGTTGTACAGCGCTTCCTCGTCCACCAGGCCGCCGCGGGCCACGTTCACCACGTACGCGCTGCTCTTCATCTTCTGAAAGGCTGAGGCTCCCAGCATGCCGACGGTCTCGGGCGTCTTGGGCATGTGGATGGTCACGAAGTCCGACTCCGCAAGCAGCTCATCGAGTGTCACAAGCTGGACCCCGAGCTGGGCTGCCCGCGCCGAGGTGACATAGGGATCATAGGCGAGGATGTCAGTGCCGAAACCCTGGAGCCGGGCTGCAACGAGTGCACCGATGCGGCCAAGGCCGATGATGCCGACCTTCTTCTCGTAGAGCTCGATCCCCGAGTACTTGGACCGCTTCCACTCGCCGCCCTTCAGAGCGCCGCTGGCCTGCGGAATGTGCCTGGCGAGACTGAGGATATGGCCGACGGTGAGTTCGGCCGCGGAGATGATGTTGGAGGTGGGGGCGTTGACTACCATCACACCCGCTTGCGTGGCCGCCTTGATATCAACGTTGTCCAGGCCGACGCCGGCACGGGCGATGACCTTCAGCTTGCGGGCGGCGGCGATTGCCTCGGCGTCCACCTGGGTTGCTGACCGCACCAGGATCGCGTCCACCTCTGCGATAGCGGAGAGCAGCTTGGACCGGTCAGCCCCGTCGGTCTGGCGGATCTCGAAATCCGGTCCGAGCGCATCCACGGTTGCCGGCGAGAGTTCTTCAGCAAGGAGAACTACTGGTTTTTCCACGGGAGATCCTTCGCAGTGCGGTGGGCAGAAGTGTTCCAGATGTGTGTTCAGGAATTTTGTTCAAGTGTAGTTTGCCGCTCCGGCGAGCCCACTTTGTTACCCGCTATGGAGAGCAGATGAGAGAAGTGCCACACAATGGGCGACGGCCGGACCGGCGGGATACTCCGCCGGTCCGGCCGTCGCCTCCAGGGTGTCAACAACGATGATCAGCGGGCGACTGAACCTTCGGTGTAGTCGTCGTTGGTCTTGATCCACGAGAACAGCTTGCGCAGTTCGCGGCCCGTTGCCTCGATCGGGTGATCCTCGCCCTGCTTGCGCAGCTTCTCGAATTCGGGCGCACCCGCGTCCTGGTCATCGATGAAGCGCTTGGCGAAGGCACCGTTCTGGATATCCGCGAGAACTTCCTTCATGTTTTCCTTCACCGACGGGTCAATGACGCGCGGGCCGGAGACGTAGTCACCGTATTCTGCTGTGTCGGAGACGCTCCAGCGCTGCTTGGCGATGCCGCCCTCCACCATCAGGTCAACAATCAGCTTGAGTTCGTGCAGTACCTCGAAGTACGCGACCTCCGGCTTGTAGCCGGCCTCGGTGAGTGTTTCGAAACCGTACTGGATGAGCTGGGACGCGCCGCCGCACAGGACAGCCTGTTCCCCGAAAAGATCGGTTTCGGTCTCTTCGGTGAAGGTTGTCTCGATGACGCCCGCGCGGGTGCCGCCGATTGCCTTCGCGTAGGACAGTGCCAGTTCGCGGGCTTTGCCGGACGGGTTCTGCTCAACGGCGATCAGGTCGGGAACGCCGCGTCCCGCTTCGAATTCGCGGCGAACAATGTGGCCCGGGCCCTTCGGCGCAACGAGGGCAACATCCACGTCGGCCGGAGGCTGGATGTAGCCGTAGCGGATGTTGAACCCGTGACCGAAGAACAGGGCGTCACCTGCCTGCAGGTTGGGAGCAATGTCCTCAGCGTAGACGTGGCGCTGGACCTGATCCGGCGTCAGGACCATGATGAGGTCGGCTTCGGCAACGGCGTCGGAGACATTGAGGACGCGCAGGCCCTCGCTTTCCGCCTTGGCGCGGGACTTTGAGCCCTCCTTCAGGCCCACGCGGACGTCAACGCCCGAGTCGCGGAGGCTCAGCGCATGGGCGTGGCCCTGGCTGCCGTACCCGATAACAGCCACGGTGCGGCCCTGGATGATCGAAAGGTCTGCATCGTCGTCGTAGAACAACTCGGTCACTTGTGTTTCTCCTGTGATGTGATTGTGCCGCCCACCTGACGTGGACCGGCGTGGTTGAGGTATTGAGAGTGAAGTTCGCGCTGCTGGCTAGGCGCTCCTGAGCGCCCTGTCACTCATCGATTTGGCGCCGCGGCTGATCGCCAGGGTTCCGGACTGCACTATTTCGCGGATGCCGAACGGCTCCAGCACTGACAGGAGCGCGGAAAGCTTTTCGGCAGTGCCGGTGGCTTCGATGATCAGCGAGTCGGTGGACACGTCAACCACTGAAGCGCGGAACAAGTCTGCTGCCTGGGTTACCTGCAGCCGTGTTGCGGCATCCGCGCGGACCTTGACCAGGATGTGGTCCCGCTGCACGGAGGATTCGGGGACAAGCTCGACAATCTTGATCACATTGATGAGCTTGTTCAGCTGTTTTGTGACCTGCTCAAGCAGGTCCCCTTCTGCCTCTACCACGACAGTTATCCGGGACATCCCGGTTACTTCGGTCGGACCGACGGCCAGTGAGTTGATGTTGAAGGCGCGTCGAGCAAACAGGCTTGCGACACGGGTCAAAACGCCCGGGACGTCCTCGACCAGAACGGAAAGGGTATGACGGGCCATTGTTAGTCCTCCTGCTCCCAGTCCGGGGTCATGTTGCGGGCAATCTGGATGAGGTCGTTACTGACGCCAGTGGGGACCATAGGCCACACCATCGAGTCACGGCTGACCACGAAATCGATCACAACGGGCCGGTCGTTGATGTCCAGTGCCTGCTGGATGGTGGCATCAATGTCCTCATCCCGCTCACAACGCAGTCCGGCGCAGCCGTAGGCGTCGGCAAGTTTCACGAAGTCCGGAACCCTCACGGTGTTGTGCCCGGTGTTGAGGTCCGTGTTCGAGTAGCGGCCCTCGTAGAACAGGGTCTGCCACTGGCGCACCATGCCCAAGGAGGAATTGTTGATCACGGCGACCTTGATCGGAATGTTGTTGATCACACAGGTGGCCAGCTCCTGGTTGGTCATCTGGAAACAGCCGTCGCCGTCGATCGCCCACACCACGCGGTCAGGGTTGCCGACCTTGGCGCCCATGGCGGCCGGAACCGCATAACCCATGGTGCCCAGGCCGCCGGAGTTCAACCAGGCATGCGGCCGCTCGTAGTTGATGAATTGGGCTGCCCACATCTGGTGCTGGCCAACGCCTGCCGCATACACGCCCTCCGGTCCGGTGAGCTCACCGATGCGCTGGATGACGTGCTGCGGGGCGGAGAGCCCGTCTTCGGGCTGGGTGAACCCGATGGGGTAGCTCTCGCGGAGCCGGTTCAGCACCATCCACCAGGCGCTGTAGTCCGGCGCGCCGGAGGCGGCGAACTGCTCGCGCAGTGCCGCGGTGAACTCCGGAATGATCTCTTTCACCGAGCCGACAATCGGTACGTCGGCCGTCCGGTTCTTCGAAATTTCGGCAGGATCGATGTCCGCATGGATCACTTTCGCCCCGGGCGCGAAGCTCGAAAGCACACCGGTTACGCGGTCGTCGAACCGCGCGCCGAGCGTAATCAGCAGATCCGACTGCTGAAGGGCAGTCACCGCGGACACCGAGCCATGCATGCCGGGCATGCCGACGTGCTGCGGATGGGAGTCGGGAAAAACCCCGCGGGCCATCAGCGTGGTGACAACCGGTGCGCCCAGCAGCTCCGCCAGCTCGAGCAATTCTGCTGCCGCATGGGCCTTGACCACACCGCCGCCCACGTAAAACACGGGACGTTCCGAGGCCATGATGAGCCGGGCGGCCTCGCGGACCTGCTTGGCGTGACCCCGTACCACCGTGCGGTAGCCGGGCAAGTCAACTTTCGGTGGCCAGGAGAAGGACATCGCGCCGACCTGGGCGTCCTTTGCGATGTCCACGAGCACCGGTCCCGGCCGCCCCGTCGAAGCGATGTGGAATGCTTCAGCGAGAACCCGGGGAATGTCCTGTGATTTGGTCACCAGGTAGGAGTGCTTGGTGATCGGCATGGTGATGCCGACGATGTCCGCTTCCTGGAACGCATCCGATCCGATCACGGCGCTGGACACCTGGCCGGTGATGGCCACCATCGGCACCGAATCCATATGCGCATCCGCTATTGCGGTGACCAGGTTGGTGGCCCCAGGCCCGGACGTGGCAATGCAGACCCCCGGACGCCCGGTCACCATGGCGTAGCCCTGGGCCGCATGCCCGGCGCCCTGCTCATGGCGGACGAGGATGTGCCGAAGTTTGGTAGAGGCCATCAGCGGGTCGTAGGTCGGAAGAATTGCGCCTCCGGGAAGGCCGAAGATGTCATCAACGCCGAGTTCCTCAAGGGCGCGGACAATCGCCTGGGATCCGGTCATCTGGGTTGGCGGCACCACGCGGTTGAGCCCGAGCACCGGACTGGCGGGCGCGGAAGGAGCCGCGTTGTCCCTGCCCGGCTGCTGGACCGGTGCCGCCGGAGCGGGTTGTCTGGTTGCCATCAGCGCCGGGCTGATGGGCGATCCCTTGGACATCTTTGAACTTCCTTTGTATCCAGCACAGCTTGATCGCTGCGCAAATGTACTGCGCGAATCTGTTCGGTGGGAACAAAAAAACCCCTCAGCCTGGTGGGCTCTGCGAGGGGTTTGCGCGTGACGTAGACGTACCAGCCGGGCTTTTAGGCCACGCGCTTGGTAACTAGGACTACGGATACGAGCTGCATACCTGTAGTTTTCACTCCCTCGCCAACAGTGTCAACAACACCCGGAACCGTCTCACTATATGGACAACCATTCCAGTTACTGGACACTAACTGAAGACGACGACGCCGGCGCGCAGCCTCCGTCGTCGTCTTCAGTTCCGGTTTCCAACCGGCGCAGATTAGCCGGTGTAGGCGCCCTCGGAGGCTGAATGCACCAGCTTCGCGTACTTCGCCAGCACTCCCCTGGTGTACCGGGCGGGAAGCGGCTCCCAACCGACCCTCCGGCGCTCCAGTTCCTCGGGATCGACCAGCAGGTCGAAGGTCTTGTTCGGAATATCGGCGCGGATACGGTCCCCGTCCTTGACGAACGCAATGGGACCGCCGTCCACTGCCTCGGGAGCCACATGGCCGATGCACAGCCCGGTGGTGCCGCCCGAGAACCTACCGTCCGTCAGTAGGAGTACATCCTTGCCCAGTCCCGCGCCCTTGATGGCTCCGGTGATGGCCAGCATTTCGCGCATGCCCGGTCCGCCTTTGGGGCCCTCATACCGGATGACGACGACGTCCCCCGCCTTCACCTCCCCCTCAGCGAGAGCCTGCAAGGCCCCCTGTTCGCGTTCGAAGACGCGCGCAGTACCTTCGAACACCTCTGCGTCGAAGCCTGCGCTCTTCACCACCGCACCTTCCGGAGCCATCGAGCCGTGCAGGATGGTAATGCCACCGGTTTTGTGGATGGGGTTATCCAGGGCACGCAGGATCTTGCCGTCAACGTCCGGCGGATTGATCGCCTCGAGATTTTCAGCGAGGGTCTTGCCCGTCACCGTCAGCACGTCTCCGTGGAGGAGTCCGGCGTCCAGAAGGGCACGCATGATCACCGGCACGCCGCCGATCTTGTCCACGTCGGTCATGACGTAGCGGCCGAACGGCTTGAGGTCACCCAGGTGCGGAACGCGGTCGCCGATGCGGTTGAAGTCATCGAGCGTCAGATCCACCTCTGCCTCGCGTGCGATGGCGAGCAGGTGCAGGACTGCGTTGGTGGACCCACCGAAGGCCATCGTGACAGCAATGGCGTTTTCGAACGCCTTTTTGGTCATGATGTCCCGAGCTGTGATGCCTCGTCTCAGCAGGTTCACGACGGCTTCGCCGGACTTTCGGGCAAATTCATCCCGACGGCGGTCAGCAGACGGCGGCGCTGCCGAACCGGGCAGTGACATACCGAGCGCTTCACCGATGCAGGCCATTGTGTTGGCGGTATACATGCCTCCGCAGGCGCCCTCACCAGGGCAGATTGCGCGCTCGATGCGGTCGACGTCACCCCTCGACATTTTTCCTGCCGCGCATGCCCCGACAGCTTCGAAAGCATCAATCAGGGTGACTTCCTTCTCCGTGCCGTCTTCCAGCTTCACCCAGCCCGGCATGATTGAGCCGGCATACAGGAAAACGCTCGAGAGATTCAGCCGCGCAGCAGCCATGAGCATGCCGGGCAATGACTTGTCACAGCCTGCCAGAAGCACCGACCCGTCAATGCGCTCCGCTTCCATCACTGTCTCAACGGAGTCGGCGATGACCTCGCGGGATACGAGCGAGAAGTGCATTCCTTCGTGGCCCATGGAGATGCCGTCCGAGACGGAGATTGTTCCGAACTGCATAGGGAACCCGCCGGCCGCGTGAACGCCCTCCTTGGCGCCCTGGGCCAAGCGGTTCAGGGAGAGATTGCAGGGCGTGATTTCATTCCAGGAGCTCGCGACGCCGACCTGCGGCTTGGCGAAGTCGTCATCACCCATTCCCACTGCACGCAGCATGCCTCGGGCAGGTGCCCGCTCCATGCCATCAGTGACCGCACGGCTTCTTGGCTTGATATCCGGTGTTGCCTTGGCTTCGCTATCCACGCTCATGGGTAAAAGTCTAGGCCCGAAAGCAGGTGCGCCCTGCGCGTGTGACCGACCTATTAAGCCCATCTTAGGGGTGTGCTGCGTCACAGGCGGCCGGTGTTCAGCGCGCCCGCCGGCCGAATGGACACTGCTTATTTCGGGTAGGGTGGTCGGCGCGGACCACGTGCGGCCGGCCATCGGCGGCCGCATACCGACCAGCCGTTCCGCGGGCACTTCCCTACCCAGGCCGAAAATGATTCCCCAGTTGCCGCACGCTTCACAGGACGAGCCCGGAAGCGATGCCCTGAAGAACATCCTCCGCGGAATCTTCGACTCCCAAATCCTTAACTACGGCGATTACAACCTCATCTTCGCGGTGAACGCTCGCCGCGAAGGCAGGGACGCCGACGGGACGCGAATCAGCGCACCGAGGTACTACGTCGTCGGATACCGTTGGCAACCCACGGAGATCATGGTGGCTCCCGTCAACGGGCAGACCCTGACCGGCGGCGGCGTTCCAGTCGAATTGAACATGACCAACCTCGCCCACGCCTTTCAGTTGGCGGATGGCGATTACGAGGTGGCAACAAACACCGGCAGGACGTTCCGCTTCGGGGTTCAGCCGGACGTCATTTTCCAGCCTGCACGCCACCAGGAACTCCACCTCGAGCAGGCGGACGACTACGCGGACTTCGAACTGTTCATGCAGACGTTCATCACGCTTGCATAGCCCTCAGACGTCGCGGCGCCCCGCTTCCCACGGTCCCGGCACCACCAGATTGACCGGCTCCCGACCGACGGCGAACGCCTCCAACTGGCGCCGCAGCAGCCGCACGATGCGTGGGAGGAACGCACCGGTATTCCCACCGTTGTGGGGCGTGATGATCGCGTTTTCCGCACCCCAGAGCGGATGATCCGCGGGAAGGGGCTCAGGATCGAAGACATCGATTGCGGCATGCAGGCGGCCGCTGACCACCTCAGCCGTGAGTGCCTCCGAATCCACCACGGGGCCCCGTGCAACGTTGATGACGAGGGCGCCGTCGGGCAACGCCGCAAGCACGTCCCTTCCCACCAGTCCCCGGGTGGAGTCCGACAGCGGCGTAATGATAATCAGGACATCGTGGTTGGCAGCCAGTCCGAGAAGTTCATCGCTGCCGTGCACCTGCCCGCGCTGGTCGGTACGCGCTGTCCTGCCGACCCTCGTGAGCTCGACTTCGAAGGCATCGAGTCGATTGGCTATTTCTTCTCCGATGCCGCCAACTCCCAGGAGCAGCACTCTGCGGTCTGCAAGGCCCGGGAATCGTTCGGGCTTCCACACCCGCTCCCGCTGGTTCAACACTGCGACGTTGATGCCGCGAAGGGAGGTAATGGCGAGTCCGATTGCCATTTCGGCTGTAGCCGCAGCGTGGACGCCGGCGGCACTGCAGACGGCAACCCCGGCACCTGCCATTTCCGGCACGCCCTCATACCCGGTCGATTGGGTCTGCACCAGTTTGAGCGCGGGAGCTGACTGCAGCTGTGAGCTGAAATCGCCCCTGGCCATATAGGGCAGTACTGCGACGTCGACCTCCCGCAGGTCAGCCCCAAGGGGTTCGCCTTTGAAGTCCCACACTGCGAGGGTGATTCCGGCGGGTGCAGGACTGAGTGCTTCCAGAAGGTATTGGTCAGGCACTGTCACGGTACGGATTGTAGGAGCGGTCATGCGATCAGCGTAGCCGGACGACCGTGGGGCCCATGGACAGCCGTTTTCCGTCGTCGTAACGTGTCTGTCATGCGCACCGCGCAGCAGGAAAAACGGAACGATGGAATCACCCCGGCACTCCGGGGTCTCGCCGCAGCGTTCTGTCTGCTCGCCGGAGTCACCTCATGCAATGCCGGACCTGAGCCCGCCCCCATTGTCCGGCAGGCTCCGACCTCCCTGGGTGCCACCGCCGGTGAACCGGCGCCGTCGGTGTCCGAGCAGCCAATTCCGGCAGTCACCGCGGAGGTGGCAACAGGCTTGGATGTTCCGTGGGCAATGGCGTTGCTGCCGGACGGCAGCCTCATCGTCACTGAGCGGGAAAGCGCGGAGGTGAAACGGATTACCGACGGCGTGGTTGATGTCATCGGCGTAGTACAGGACGCCATCGACGCCGACGGCGAGGGCGGATTATTGGGCGTTGCCGTGCCGCCGGACTTCACGGCTGACCCCCGCCTTTACTTCTACTACACGAGCACCGACGATAATCGTGTTATCAGCATGGCGTATGGCAACGGTGCCCTTGAAGGCACGGAAGAAGTGCTGACGGGCATACCGAAGGCGAACATCCACAACGGAGGCCGTATCAAATTCGGCCCCGACGGGTACCTGTACATCGGCACGGGCGATGCGTCCAACGCAGAAAGCGCACAGGACAGGGCGAGCCTCGGCGGGAAAATCCTTCGGGTTACTGCTGACGGCGAACCCGCCCCGGATAGTCCGTTCGGCTCTGCCGTCTATTCGCTGGGGCACCGGAATGTGCAGGGTCTGGCCTGGGACTCCGGGGACCGGCTCTGGGCAAGCGAGTTCGGCCCCGAGCGCGATGATGAGCTCAACCTCATCGAGCCCGGCGGAAACTACGGCTGGCCTGCAGTCACCGGGGCTTCCGGTCAGCGCGGTTTTATTGACGCCCAGGTGGTGTGGCCGTCCACCGCTACAGCTTCCCCCAGCGGCATGGCCATCGTGGAAGACGTCGCCTACATCGGCGGTCTACGAGGTGAACGGCTCTGGCGTGTACCGGTGTCCGGAGGTTCCGCCGGCAATCCGGCCAGCTTCCTCGACGGCGCTCACGGGCGGCTGAGGGACACTCTTGCGGGAGTTGACGGCACCCTGCTCATTGCGACTAATGAAACCAGTGGATCCAGGATCCTGCGGGTGGAGATGCAATAGCTCACACGCAGCGCTCCGATTTCAACTTTCCGTCGCAGTGCTGGTAGAGTTTAGTGCTGTTGCGGAACGCGGTGAGACCGGATTTCGCAGGCACCTCTAGCTCAATTGGCAGAGCAATTGACTCTTAATCAATGGGTTCCGGGTTCAAGTCCCGGGGGGTGCACAGAAAAAGAAATCCTCCCGTTGGGCATCTGCCCGGCGGGAGGATTTCTGCTTTAACTCCAAGAACCGAGCGACCCGCTAATCGTCAATGAGCGCGGGCTCCGGAAGGCCAGCCCGCCGTGAGGCTGCAGGCGCATCATCAGCTTCCCAGTTCCAGCGCGGGGCACCGAGGTCCTCAATGACGGACTGGAGGTGTGACCTCAGTTCACTGGAGACAAGCCCCTCGCCGGCGATGAGCGTACGCTCAACATCTTTCGCTTCTCCGAGCACCCGGCTGCCCGCGGGCGTAATAGAGACTGCATGGCTGCGGCGATCGATGTCGCTGCGCGTCCTCAAGATGTGTCCGCGCAGTTCGAGGCGGGACAGGGTCTTGCCCATGGTTTGCGCCTGGACACGCACCAGCTGGGCAAGATTGGCCTGGGTCATGGCTCCCTGGGTTTCCAGCACGCCGAGCGCAATCACGCCGGCATGAGTGACACCAATGGAAACCAACCGTTCATTCCACGCATGCTCCACCAACCGAGCGGCCGTCGTCAGTAGTCGACCGGTAGGCCATTGCTCGAGATGCGGCATCAGCAAAAACTCCCTTTCACCCCGCGTAGCTCGTGTAGCTTCGCTTGGGGACCTTGAAATCCACCCACATATGATAGCTACTGCTCGGGCCGCAAACCCGGAGAGTTGCACCGCTGATGCACAATCGAGACCGAAAAGAGAGACCAATATGTCAAAACGACTCCAGACCGGGGACCGCGCACCCGATTTCAGGCTTTCGTCCGCGGACGGTTCGGACGTTTCCCTCAGCGACTTCGCCGGCGAGAATGTCGTCGTCTACTTCTATCCCGCAGCAGCGACACCGGGCTGCACAACCGAAGCCTGCGATTTCCGGGACAACCTCGCCTCGCTTGGCGCTGCAGGATACAGGGTCCTGGGAATTTCCCCCGATTCGGAAACGAAGCTCCGCTCCTTCAGTGAGAAGGAGTCACTGACTTTCCCGCTGCTTTCCGACCCGGATCATGCAGTGGCAGAGGCCTATGGCGCGTGGGGCGAAAAGAAGAACTATGGGAAGACCTATGAAGGTCTCATCCGATCCACAGTGGTGATCGACGGATCCGGGCAGGTCAGCCTCGCCCAGTACAACGTCAGGGCCACCGGTCATGTAGCCAAGCTCCGCCGCGATTTAGGGATCAGCTAACGCGAAACCGGCAGGTCCGTAAGCGGCATCCGTTGCCCGTGATGGAACCAGTACAATGGACCGTGCGCCGGATCGTTCTGGCCGGTCGGCAGGCCCACGCGCGAGTGGCGAAATTGGCAGACGCGCTGGATTTAGGTTCCAGTGTCTTCGGACGTGGGGGTTCGAGTCCCCCCTTGCGCACTACCAGCTGGAGACGTGATCGGCGTCGATTATCCGGGCCCCCCCAGGCTTCACGCCTGGGGGCCCGGCTCGTTAAGCCCCAATGCGAAATCACGGCCCCGAGCCGCTGTCAACAATTTTTTCAGCACTCACCCATCCACCTTCATCGCTCAGCCGAATGACCTGTGAGACATCGACACGATGTGTTCGTCCGGAAATTAGACCATCGCGTTTTGCCGTGGGGGTCGGAATGAATGAAGGAGAAATGAAATGGAACTTCTCAAGCGCAGGAATCTCTCCGTATTCGGTGTCGCAGCTGTAGCCATGTTCGGCCTGGCAGCCTGTGGCGGTGGCGATGAAGCAGCCACCAGTGATTCGGAGACCACCGAATCAACCACGACTGAATCCTCAGCACCCGAGATGACCGAGGAAATGACCGAAGAGGCCATGGACCCCGCCGCCAACCTGGTGGGCCCGGGCTGCGAAGGTTACGCGGAGCAGGTGCCCGACGGCGACGGCTCGGTAGCCGGCATGGCTCAGGATCCGGTAGCGACGGCTGCTTCGAACAACCCGCTGCTTACTCAACTGACCGCCGCTGTGTCAGGTGGCATCAACCCTGATGTCGATCTGGTTGACACCCTCAACGGATCTGAAGCGCTGACCGTCTTCGCGCCGGTTGACGACGCCTTCGAAGCGCTCGATGCAGCAACCGTCGAGGCGCTGCAGACCGACGCAGACCTCCTCTCCGGAATCCTTACCTACCACGTCGTTGAGGGCCAGCTGGCTCCCGATGAGGTTGCCGGAACACACACCACGCTCAACGGTGCCGAGCTGACGGTCGAAGGCGAGGGTGACTCCATCACCGTCGGCGAAGAGGGCGCAGCGGTCATCTGCGGTGGCGTTCAGACCGCCAATGCAACGGTCTACCTGATCGACTCCATCCTGATGCCCCCGAGCGAGTAGTCAGTCCCGGGTAACAGGCACGGCAGTCCAGGCGAGCAATCGTCTGACAAAGACTCCTTGATTCGACTCCTCTAATCTGGATCAGGGACACGGTGGGTATCTGCACTCCGATGCAGATACCCACCGTTTTTGTGTGTCGGGCGTGTCGTACGATGCACCGCGATCAGCTTCCCTTCAGTCTCGTGACCTAAACTGGAGATTCCGCCCGCAGTCGTGCCCTACTGCACGCGCGCCCCGAGGAGACCATGCCAGCCAGCCCAACGCACCGCCGTCGTAAGCTGTCGGGACCGTTCCTGCGTGCGCTGGCGGGAGCAGCAGTGCTCGGCCTGACCGCGTGCACTGCAGCCACGCCGGTACCAACAACGACGACGGCGCCCGCCACCAGTGCGGAGCCGGCGGCTCCGGTTGGCGATACCACCACCGCAACGTTCACGTTCGGCACTGCCGCGACGCCTACCGGCCTTGATCCGGCACTTGTTGCAGACACTGAGTCCTACCGAATCACCCGGCAGATGTTGGAAGGTCTCGTCGGAATCGACCCGCTGACCTCAGAACCGGCGCCGCTCCTGGCCACGTCATGGGAGGAACGGGACGAGGGCCGCGCCTACGCCTTCGATCTGCGCCAGGACGTTGTCTTCCACGATGGCGAACCGTTCAACGCCGCAGCGGTCTGCGCAAACTTCGAGCGCTGGTACACGATGCCTCCCGAAACCCGGGTGCTGGACGCCACCATCGCGTTCAAGTCCGTGTTCAAAGCCTTCTCTGATGAACCTGAGGAATCCGTCTACGATTCGTGTCAGCCGCTCGGAGAGCACACCGTGCTCATCCGGCTGACCGGTCGCCTCACGTCCTTCATTCCCGCCCTTGCTTTGCCTGCCTTCGGAATGGCCTCGCCAAAAGCGCTCGACGAGCTCAACGCGAACCAGCTGACTGTTGAACGAAATGGCAGGCAACTGTCGGAGTTCGCGCTCAGTCCGGTCGGAACGGGTCCGTTCACGTTCACCCGTTGGTCCGCGGATGAGGTGACCTTGAGCGCTTTTGAAGGTTACTGGGGCACGGCGGGTGAAATTCAGACCGTCACTTTTCGTACCATTCCGAACACAGCTGCCCGATTGCGTGCGCTGCTGAGCGAGGAAATCGACGGATACGACCTCGTGACCGTGGACAACGCCGCCGAGCTCGCCCGGGAGGGCCAGCAGATCCTGCAACGCGATCCATATTCGGTCCTGTACCTCGGGATGAACCAGGACTTTCCCGGCGTCGACGATGTGCTGTTCCGGCAGGCAGTAGCCCACGCGATCGACAAAGATGCACTCATCGAGGGCCGCTTCCTGGCCGGCACCAGCCCGGCCAACCAGTTCATTCCGCCGAAGCTCGGGGTGACCAATGAAGAGATCACCGATTACGAGTACGATCCTGAGCTGGCGAGGGAACTGCTGGACGAGGCCGGGTACAGCGGTGAGCCGCTCCCCTTCCACTATCCCCGCAACGTCTCCCGTCCCTATCTCTCCTCACCGGAGAAGGTGTACGCCGAGCTGAGCCGTCAGCTCACGGCCGCCGGATTCAATCTTCAGCCCGTCCCGACCGAATGGGCCGACGGCTATGTCGAGACCGTCCAGAATGACGATAACCGTGCGTTCCACCTGCTCGGGTGGAGTGGGAGCTACCAGGATCCCGACAATTTCGTGGGCGCCCTGTTCGGCAGCTACAGCGAAGAATTCGCTTTCCGTGACAACCAGCTCTTCAGCAAGATTGCCAGGGCAGTCACCCTGCCCAACGGTGAGGAGCGCGTTGCCGCGTACCAGGAGATAAGTGAGAGCATCGCCGTTGACATTCCTGCCGTTCCGCTCGCCTTTCCCATCTCGGCCGCAGTGGTGTCTCCCCGTGTGCTCAGCTACCCCGTAAGCCCGGTCATGCACGAGGTTTTCAACAGCATTGACCTCGCTGATGTTGAACAACCGGTCCCCTGAACCGAGAACTGATTCGGCACCTTGCCAGCCGGGTGAATTCGGCGGAGCACTGGGACGAGGATCACTGCGCCGTGCGGCATTCGGATTTAGGGAACGCCTCTGCCAGAGGCTACGCTTCTAGGGCTAGCGCCCTTGCTATTGGAGACCCATCGTGACTGCTGACAGCCAGGCGGGAAAGCCCGCGAATCACACTGACGTCGTTCTTATCGGCGGCGGAATCATGAGCGCCACCCTGGGTGCGTTCCTCAAGCAACTGCAGCCGGACTGGAGCATCACTCTGTTCGAGCGGCTTGACCGCGCTGGGCTCGAGAGCTCCGACCCCTGGAACAACGCGGGGACCGGCCACGCCGCCCTATGCGAGCTCAACTACTCGCCGGCAGGCAAGGACGGCTCCGTAGACCCGTCCAAAGCCATCGCCATCAACGAGCAGTTCCAGATCTCCAGGCAGTTCTGGGCGCATATGGTCTCGAACGGCCACCTCGGCGATCCGGGCGGCTTCATCAACGCCGTTCCGCATATGAGCTTCGTCTGGGGTGAACCAAATGTGGAGTATCTCCGTCGGCGTTATGAGGCACTCCGCACGCAACCACTCTTCAAAACCATTGAGTTCGCCACTGAGCACGCGGAGATTGCAGAGTGGACTCCGCTCATCATGGAGGGCCGCAGTCCTGGTCAGCCCGTCGCAGCATCACGGGTAACCGGCGGTACGGACGTCGATTTCGGATCACTTACCCGCGGTCTCACAAGCTACCTCGGCGAAAATGACGTTGACCTGCGCTACGGCCATGACGTCATCAATCTTTCGAAGACCTCGCAGAACCGCTGGGATGTCACCGTTCGCAACCGGGCAACCGGGCAAGCGCACACCGTGAACACGCGGTTCGTCTTCATCGGGGCCGGCGGCGGTGCGCTGCATCTGCTGCAGAAGAGCGGCATCCCCGAAGGCCGCGGTTTTGCCGGATTCCCGGTCTCCGGACAGTTCCTGCGCTGCACCAACCCAAAGACCGTGACACGGCACAACGCCAAGGTGTACGGGCAGGCGTCGGTCGGTGCCCCGCCCATGTCCGTGCCGCACCTCGACACCCGCTACGTCAATGGCGAACGTTCGCTCTTGTTCGGCCCCTACGCCGGTTTTTCAACCAAGTTCCTCAAGCGCGGATCACTGCTGGACCTGCCAACGTCGATCCGCCCGTCCAACCTCCTGCCCATGCTGGCGGTAGGCAAGGACAATATCCCGTTGACCAAATACCTGATCAGCGAGGTGCTCAAGAAGCGTGAGGCGAAAAATGAGTACCTCAACGAGTTCCTGCCCGCAGCTGATGGCAACCGGTGGGAACTGATCAGCGCCGGGCAACGTGTACAGGTCATCAAGAAGGCACCCGGGAAGGGCGGCGTTCTGCAGTTCGGCACGGAAGTCATCACTTCCGCAGACGGCACTGTCGGTGCCCTGCTGGGAGCATCTCCGGGGGCGTCGACTGCGGCGCCGATCATGCTTGAGCTCATGCGTCGTTGCTTCCCCGGCCAGCTTGCTGACTGGGAGCCCAAATTGAAGGAAATGATCCCCGGCTACGGCACGAAGCTCAACGAGAATGAGTCGCTTGCCGATGACATCCAGTCAATGACTGACAGGGTCCTGGGACTCAACTAGACCGCGGTGCCGCCAGGACTGGATGCCCGCAGAAGGCAGAACCGATGTTCCGTTTGGCGCAGCTATCCCTGGCGAACCGCGCACTGATTGCCCTCATCACCGTGTGTGCGGCGGTGTTCGGTGTGATCGCCATGGGTTCCCTGAAGCAGGAGCTCATCCCCTCGCTGGAGTTCCCGCAGATCACTGTGGTTTCCTCATTGCCGGGGGCCGGGCCGGAGTACCTGGACAAGCAGGTCAGCGAACCGTTGGAAAGTGCCCTCAGCGGTGTCGAAGGCCTTGAATCGTCTTCGACGACGTCGCGGAACGGCGTTTCCACCGTCAGCTTGATGTTCGCCTACGGTACGGATCTGGACCGCGCCCGAGGGCAGGTGGACCGCGCCATCTCGACCGTACGTTCTGCCCTGCCGGACGACGTTGAGCCGCAGTCGTTGGCCGGAAGCATCAACGACCTCCCCGTTGTCTTCATGGCCGTGTCCTCAGACCGCTCCCTGAGCGAACTGGGCGAGGAACTGACGAGGCTCACGGTGCCGCGGCTTCAAAAGGTAGAGGGTGTTCGCAGCGCCGAGATCACCGGCGGTGCCGAACAGCACATCTCCATCCTTCCCCGCCAGGAAGATCTCGCTGCACAGGGACTATCCACCGGCGACATCATCGACGCCCTCGAAAACAACGGCGAGCTGTTTCCCATCGGCACCCTCGAGGAGGGCGAACGTTCCCTTACGATCCAGGCGGGCAGTCCCGTGCAGTCGCTGGACGACATCCGCGCCCTGCCGATCCTGCCACCGGAAGCCAGTACAGGCGCCACCGACCCGGCAACAATTGGGGAGGTTGCGGAGGTTTCAATAGCCGACGACGACGCCACGTCCATCACGCGTACCAACGGCACCGAAACACTCGCGCTCACGGTAACGAAGGTTCCGTCCGCAGATACCGTGACTCTCTCCAATGCGGTGACTGCCCTGATCCCCGAGCTTGAGGCTGAACTGGGCGACGGCGCGAATATCACGGTGATCTTCGACCAAGCGCCCTTCATCGAGCGTTCCATCGCCGACCTCACAACCGAGGGGCTGCTGGGGCTGGGCTTCGCCGTCGTCGTTATTCTGGTCTTCCTTCTCTCCGCGCGGTCCACGCTGGTGACCGCGGTGTCCATCCCGCTGTCGCTGCTGATCACGTTCATCGGGTTGTGGGCTACCGGCTACTCGCTCAATATCCTGACGCTCGGTGCGCTGACTATTGCGATCGGCCGGGTCGTTGATGACTCGATCGTGGTCATTGAGAACATCAAGCGTCACCTCAGTTACGGCGAGGACAAACGCTCGGCCATCCTCACCGCCATCCGCGAGGTTGCCGGCGCCATTACAGCTTCCACGCTGACCACGGTGGCGGTTTTTGCCCCGATCGCCTTTGTCGGGGATCTGGCGGGTGAGCTGTTCCGGCCGTTTGCGTTGACCGTCACGATTGCGCTGCTGGCGTCCCTGGCTGTGTCGCTGACAATCGTCCCGGTGCTGGCCTACTGGTTTCTGCCGCGGACGCGGATCGCAGCCGATCAGGCAGATCCGGCGTCGGCTGCGACTGCTACGGCGGAGCAGCGGCACCGCGCTGAGGAAAAGGAGCAGCGGTCCTGGCTCCAGCGGGGGTACCTTCCCATCCTCCGGATAACCCAACACCATCCGGTGTGGACTGTGGTGGCCGGAGCGCTAGTGCTTGCCGGAACAGTGGCGCTGGTTCCCTTCATGCAGACCAATCTCCTGGGCAACACCGGTCAGAACAGTTTCAGCGTCATCCAGCGCCAGCAGCCGGGGTCAAGTCTTGAGAACACCGTTGCCGAAGCGGGGCGCGTGGAGGAAGCGCTGGCCGGTTTCGAGGAGATCCGTGACGTGCAGGTCACGGTCGGGAACGCAGCGGGGGCAGTCGGAGCCCGTTTTTCCGCCGGCGCTTCCACCGCGCAGTTCACCGTGACTACCGAGGAGGACGCAGACCAGCAGCAGCTGCAGAACGAGGTTCGCTCCGCGCTCAACGAGCTTGAGGGAGCGGGCGAGATCTCGCTGTCCAACCAACAGGGTGGATTGGGGACGTCGAGCACGGTGGACATCAATATCACTGCCCCCGAACCGGACGTCCTCGCTAAGGCAAGCCAGGCCGTCGTCGCCGCCATGCAGGGGGTGCCGGGAGCTCGCGATGTGACGTCGAACCTCGCCGCCGCCCAGCCGCAGATCCAGGTGAGCGTGGACCGGAACGCGGCGGTGGAGGCAGGGCTGACCGAGGGCCAGATCGGCGCGCTGTTGGGCGGCAGCATCAGCGCCGTTCCGGGAGGCACCGTCCGGATCGATGCCACGGATTACCCCATCCTGATCGGTGAGGGAACGGAAATCACCAGCGTGGACCAACTCCGCAATCTCTCGTTGCCGACGCCGGCCGGGCCAATCCCGCTGACGGATGTCGCCACGGTGGAAGAGGTCCAGGTTCCGCTGACGATCACCAGTTCAAACGGCGAGCGGACAGCGCAGGTTTCCATCACGCCGTCCCAGGACAATCTGGGCGCACTGACGGCGTCCGTCACTGAGCGGCTGGACGCCGTCACGCTGCCAGCCGGGGCCACTGCCACACTGGGCGGCGCGTCCGAACAGCAAGCTGATTCCTTCGGCCAGCTCTTCCTCGCGCTCTGGGCGGCGGTGGCGATCGTGTACGTGATCATGGTGGCAACGTTCAAGAGCCTCATCCAGCCGCTTATCCTCCTCGTCTCGGTTCCTTTCGCGGCCACCGGTGCGATTGCCCTGCTTGTTCTCACGGGAATCCCGCTCGGGCTGCCCTCACTGATCGGCATGCTCATGCTGGTCGGCATCGTTGTAACGAACGCGATCGTGCTCATTGACCTGATCAACCAGTACCGCCGGCCGCAGAATGGTTCGCCGGGGCTGAGCGTTGCCGATGCAGTCACCCGCGGGTCCAGGCAACGTCTTCGTCCCATCCTGATGACGGCCCTTGCAACGGTCTTCGCCCTGACCCCGATGGCCCTCGGTCTGACCGGAGAAGGCGGGTTCATCTCCCAACCGCTTGCCGTCGTCGTCGTTGGGGGTCTTGTCTCTTCGACGCTGTTGACCCTGGTACTGGTTCCGGTGCTCTACCGCCTCATCGAAGGCCGGCGGGAGCGGCGTGCTGCGGTGGGTCGTGAACGGGAACAAATCCCGGAGCCTGCTGGTTACGGGGTACAGTAGATGCAAATGCATGTACTTCTAGGAGGAGGAATCCCATGCAGATCGGTATCTTCAGCGTCGGGGACGTAACGGTTGATCCCACCACCGGCAAAGCACCGAGCGAACACGAGCGCATCAAGGCCATGGTGACCATCGCCAAGCACGCCGAAGACGTCGGCATGGATGTCTTCGCGACCGGTGAGCACCACAACCGGCCCTTTGTTCCCAGCTCCCCCACCACCATGCTTGGCTATGTGGCAGCGCAGACGTCGCGGATCATCCTCTCCACCTCGACCACGCTGATCACCACCAATGACCCGGTCAAGATCGCCGAAGATTACGCGATGCTGCAGCATCTCGCCGATGGTCGGGTGGACCTGATCCTGGGACGCGGCAACACGGCGCCCGTCTACCCCTGGTTTGGCAAAAATCCGCAGGACAGCGTGGACCTCACCGTTGAGAACTACCATCTGCTGCGCCGGCTCTGGGACGAGGACGTGGTGACCTGGGAGGGCAAGCACCGCACCCCCCTGCATAACTTCACCTCCACACCCCGGCCGCTCGACGGTGTTGCACCCTTCGTCTGGCACGGCACCATCCGCACGCCGCAGGTCGCGGAGATCGCCGCCTATTATGGCGACGGCTACTTCGCCAACAACATCTTCTGGCCGAAGGAGCACTACCAACAGCTGATCTCGCTTTACCGCGAGAGGTACGCCCATTACGGCCATGGCACACCCGAGCAGGCAATTGTCGGGCTCGGCGGACAGTTCTTCATTCGGCCGAAGTCCCAGGACGCCGTGAACGACTTCCGCCCCTACTTCGACAATGCACCGGTTTACGGGCACGGGCCGTCGCTGGAGGACTTCACCTCGCAGACACCCCTGACCGTCGGCAGTCCGCAGGAGCTGATTGACAAGACGCTCTCCTTCCGGGAGTTCTTCGGGGACTACCAGCGCCAGCTGTTCCTCGTGGACCACGCGGGACTTCCGCTGAAAACCGTCCTGGAGCAGTTGGACCTGTTCGGCTCCGATGTGCTGCCCACGCTGCGCAAGGAATTTGCTGAGCGCACGCCGGCCTCGATACCCGCTCCCCCGACCTTCGAGAACCGGCTGGCTGCGGTGTCTGCCCATGCCTGAGTCTCCGGCAACACCGCTGCGCCTCACTGCCGACGCCTGGGAGTCCCTCTTCCGGGCGCAGGTGGCGGTGATGCGCAGACTCCGGCGGGATCCTTCCTTTCAGACGCTCGCCATCGGGGAGTATGACGTCCTTTTCAACCTCAGCCGCTGTCCCACCGGTTGGACACGGCTCAACGAGCTGAACAGCCATCTGTTGATCAGCCAGCCAAGCCTGAGCCGGATGGCTGAGCGCCTTGAGCACAAGGGCCTCGTGCAGCGCAGGCAGGCGCCGGATGATCAGCGCGGTGTGCTGTTGTCACTCACCGACGAAGGCCGTCGCCTGCAGCGCGAGATCGGTTCGGCACACGTGCGCGCCATCCACGCGCTGCTCGGTCCCCTTCTGAACGAAGAGGAAATGGAACAGCTGTTGACCCTGACCACCAAGCTCCGGGCGGGCCTGGAGCACGACGACGGCGCTCACCGGCCGGACTGAGCGCCACTTGTCGTCGGTTTCGTCGGTTTCCGCTCGCTTCGCTCCGCTTTCGGCTGGCTGAATAGCCGGCCGGCCGCTCTACGCTAGCCGAGCTGGACCGGCGAGGTGCCGTCGTCGTCGTGCAAGGTGTCTGCCACAGCGGTGACCTGCAGCGTGTCCAGGGTGAGGCTCCCGCCGACCGTGGAGAGAAACGCGGTATCCGAGGCGTCCCGCCCGGTTGCGATGCGCAGCAGGTTGGTCCGAGGAGCGAGCCCTGTTGCGTCGACGACATGCCACGCTTCGTCCACCCAGGCCTCAACCACCGCATGGAAGTCCATCGGATTCAGGCCGGGAGCATAAACAGACACCAGGCGCGCGGGTACGTCCTTGGCCCGCAGCAGCGCGATCACCAGATGGGCGTAGTCGCGGCAAACTCCTCTGCGGTCAAGCAGTGTCTGCGTGGCACCGTCGGTTGGCCGGGATGATCCCGAGACATAACTGATGTTGCCGCTTACCCAGGCGCGCACAGCGGCCAGCAGCTCGCTGCCGTGCAGGTTTCCGAACAGACTGTACGACGTCGGCAGCAACCGGTCGGATTCACAATATCGGCTTGGGCGGACGTACCGGATGAGGTCGGCGTCGTCCTTCTCCGGCGCGGCGGCTGAACCCCGTACCTCGGCCCGGTAGGTCAGTTCGAGCACCGACGGCTGCTCGAGGGTGAGCGTGTGGAGGATCCCGCCATGGCTGTCCCGGATGGGGGTTGGCGCTACCGGTTCTCCGTTGGCCGTGATCTCAAGGACTTCGTTCACCGCTGAATACCCGGAGTTTCGCGCCACCGCTACGGAAAAGGCCATTGAGGTGTTGGCCCGGGTATTTGCGGTGAGACGAGCCGTGACTGATCGATTCATTCCGGTAGCTCCTGGCGGATGTCGATGAGCGGTGAACGGTGCCGGTCTGAAACACTGGCTGTAACACGGTACGACGAGAAAGGCGCCCCTGGTGAATCGCTCTACCACTGACAGCTCCGCAAACCACCGCCTGGACGGCCTGACCGCCGTTGTGACCGGCGCCAACAGCGGGTTGGGGCTACAGACCGTCATCGATCTGGCCCAGCGCGGGGCGTCGGTGGTTCTGGCGTGCCGCAGCGAGGAACGCGGAGCGGCCGCGCTGGAGCGGGCACGCATTGCCTCAGACAGCGGGTCACTGACGCTGCGGCAGCTCGATCTCGGAAACCTGGAGTCGGTACGTTCGTTCGCTCGAGACTGGACCGGCCCCCTGGACCTCCTGGTCAACAATGCCGGAGTCATGGCCACACCATTGAAGCGCACGGTTGATGGTTTTGAGCAGCAGTTCGGCATCAACCATCTGGGGCACTTCGCACTGACCGGCCTGCTGTTGGACTTCCTGCGGCAGTCTCCGTCCGCGAGGGTTGTGACGGTCTCTTCCCTGGCCCACAAGCGCGGACACATCGACTTTTCCGATCTGAATTCCGATGCCCGGTACCGTGCCTGGAAGGCCTATAACCAGAGCAAGCTCGCGAACCTCATGTTCACCATGGAACTCGACCGGCGGGTACGGGCGGCCGGTTGGCCGCTTATCGCCGTTGCCGCCCACCCGGGTCTGTCAACGACCAACCTGACGGCCGGGATGCGCGGAGCAGCCGTGCTCGATCTCATGGGCGGATTCTTCCGGATCATGGGCCAGTCGGATGTGGACGGCGCACAGCCTATCCTTCTTGCAGCAACCGGCCCGCACGTTCATGGTGGTGATTACTACGGCCCGGATGGACCGGGCGAAACCCACGGGAACGCCGTGCTGGTAGCTCCGGCTCCGTCAGTCCTCGACGAGGGTGTTGCTGCGAAGCTCTGGGCGGCGAGTGAAGAGCTGACCGGTGTGACGTATGCGGGGCTTCCTGCCGCCTGATCCCTGCCCTTGAACCGAACGCGATAGTAAGCATGCTGCCCGCTGACGTGAGCAAGGCCGTCTCCGAGTAGGTCGCGCTCGCAGAGCTTCACGCTAACGGAGCTTCCAAGCAGGAAAGCGGCGCCAGGTCAGCTCGCAACCTGGAGGGACATGATCATCCGGCGGATCCGCTCGAAGTCCTCCTGATCGAATCGCTTCTGGGCCTCGGCGATGGTCGCAAATGATTCCGTCCGCGAGCCGACCTGCGTCGGATCCAGTGCCTGGAGCTGGATGCCGTCGCCGAAGGCGTACAGGCCGATGTGCTCCGGTCCCTGCACTGTGTTGTTCAGGACACACGCCGCTCCATCGGCTCCGCCCACCATGTCCGTGATCCCATACGAGCTGAAGAACCGGTAGCCCTGGATGAGCCGCACAACAAAGCGCGGCTCGATCGAGCCCTCTGCCTCTGCTGTGGATGGAACATCAACCGGCTCGCTGGTCAGAACGATGTACGGGTTCGCTGCCTCCTCGCCGCATTCCTCGGAGGGCGGGATGATTCGGGTATGCAGCTCTGCCATGCTGGCGCCCTCCGCGTTCGACACGTCGAAGTGCAGGCCTCCCTCGTCATACCCCTCACCCGGATCTTCGATCGGCTCCACCGTCCAGTCCTCGGGCACCTCGAAACTGACAAGTCTCTGTTCGTCGGTGAATGCGGTCCATCCATTCCCCGGCGCCGTCCGTTCCGGGAGCATGGGAAGCGCAACGGGAGTAGGGCTGGCGCTTGCCGAAGCCGGAGCATCATTCGTTGCACTTGCAGCAGGACTGGCAGGCGGCCGGTCGCCGACAACGAAGTCGTCACAGCCGGTGATGGTGGCTGCGACGGCGAGAATCAGCACAGCCCCCAGCGCACGGGACCCGACGGTGCGTTTCATAACAGCTCCTTTCGAATGACCTGATGTCCACTCTATGCAGTGAAGCACACCACTTCGGAGACATCCGCGGCGGGAGCGGCGCAGAATCACCTACATGAAGCGGTTCATCCATACATCCCTGGGCTCAGTCGCAGTGCGCGTACGCCCGGCCCATTCGAGTGCCCGGATCACACCGGGCACCCCGCCATGGGTTCTGCTGCATGGCGCATCGGGCTCATGGCGTACGTTCCGTGAGCTCGTTCGGAGTCCAGTGCTGCCGGACACCTGCGACCACGTCATGATTGACCTGCCGGGCTGGGGAGAATCCCCCGGCATGCTGCCCTTCACGGTTGAGCAGCAGAGCAGGGCCGTCGCCGAGGTACTGAGGGGTCTCAACTACCGGTCCTGGTACCTCTTCGGGCATTCGATGGGCGCGGTATTGGCGCTGGACATTGCGGCGTCGCATCCGGAAGAAACGCACGCCGTCGTCGCTCTTTCACCAACCGCACTGACAGCCGGCGCCGCCCTGAACCACCCGCTCCGCCATCCCTCCATGGCACCGCTTCTTGGCATGTTCGGACTCATGTTTATTCTGCGGATACTCGGGAGAGCAGCCCCCTGGCTACTGCGTAGGGCAGAGCGCGCGGGATTACTGAGGCTCGTCCTTGGCCCGTTCTTCGCCGCCCCTTCTGACCTGCAGCGCCCCGTGTTCGCTGACCTTGCGCTCGATGCGCGGCCGGCGTCCTTCATTGCTGCAGCACACGCTCTGAAAAAGTACGACGCCGGCACCTGGCACTCCATCACCGCCCCCGTAGTTCTCGCTCGCGGCAGCAAGGACGTCTTCACCCCGCCCGGCGAGCTGCGTTCCCTGGCTGCCCTCATGCCGCATTCACAAAGCGTGGTGCTGAACCGCACCGGACACTTCGCGCAGATAGAAAATCCAGCCGAAACGGCAGGGTTGATGACGGCCTTACGTGCGGCTTCCAAGACTCTGGATGCTCCTGACTGAAGCGACAACCGCGCGCCCGGCGAGCGCAATCTCTGCATCACTCGTTGCGGCCGTCCACGACAACCGCAGTGCTGTCTGGGCGATGTCCGGTCCCAGGCCCAGCGCCAGCAAAACCGCCGAGGGCTCGCTGGCGCCGGCCGCGCAGGCCGAACCGCTTGAGGTCACGACTCCGGCGCGCTCCAGTTCCAGCAGGATCGCCTCGCCGCTGGCGCCCGGAAAGCAGAACGAGGCAATATTCGGCAACCGCTGCTCCCGGTGACCCGTCAGGAGTGCGCCCTCGACCCCCTTAAGTACGGCGCTGATCAGATGGTCACGGCGCAGGATCGAGGCCGCTGTATTTGCGGTACGCTCCTGCTGGGCAAGCTTCAAGGCAGTCGCCATGGCCACCGCACCCGCTACATTTTCAGTACCTGACCGCTTCCCCCGCTCCTGCCCGCCTCCATGAACGAGCGGTTCCAATGGAAGGCGCGAGCGGATGAACAGAACACCACAGCCCTTCGGCGCGCCGAGCTTGTGACCCGAGATGCTGAGAGCGTCCACGCCGAGCTCTGCACTATCCAGCGGCAGCCATCCCGCCGCCTGCACTGCATCGGTGTGGAAGGGAACGCCCTGTTCCCGGCAGATCGAGGCCAACGCTGGAATTGACTGCACCGTCCCCACCTCGTTATTCGCGTACATGATGGTGCACAACGTGGTCTCTTCCGTGAGGACAGCGCGGAGAGTCGCTTCCTCCACCAGTCCCTCCGCGGTTACAGGAAGAAGGGATATCCGGAAGCCGTGAAACCGCTGCAGATAGTCCAGCGTTTCCAGGACGGCCGGATGTTCGATTGCGGATGCAACAATATGCTTCCCCTTCGGACGGGCCAGGGATATGCCCTTGATTGCCAGGTTGTCAGCCTCTGTGCCGCCCGAGGTGAAGACGACGTCGTTCGGTTTGCAGTTGAGTTCCCTGGCCACCAGACGGCGTGCGTAGTCGAGAGCGCGCGCGGCCGATTCACCGACCGTATGGGAACTCGACGGATTACCATAGTCCGTGGTGAGCAGCGGCCACATCGCTTCGAGTGCCTCCCGGCGAACCGGAGTGGTGGCCGCAGCATCGAGATAGATCACCGCACGCTCCCGGGAATTTCGCGGGTGGAGCCGGAACCGTCCTCCCGCGCAAGCGCATCGATATGGATGTCCAACCCGAGGTCCAGTGCCTTAACGCTGTGGGTGAGCGCACCGGACGAGATAATATCGACGCCGGTGCGCGCAATAGCGCCGATCGACTCGAGCCGGACGTTGCCGCTTGCTTCCACCAGCGCGCGCCCCGCGACCTGCTTCACTCCACTGGCCAGATCCTCGAGGCTGAAGTTGTCGAGCATGATCGTGTCGACGCCTGCTGCCAGCACCGGCTCGATCTGATCGAGCCGGTCAACCTCGACCTCGAAATGGACGGTATGCGGCAACCTGGCACGCACTCCCCGGAGTGCCTCCGTAAGGCCGATCGCACCGCCCTGGGTCAGGACCGCAAGATGGTTGTCCTTGGCCATCACTGCATCGGACAGGCTGAAGCGATGATTGGCCCCTCCGCCGCAGCGCACCGCATGGCGTTCCAGGACGCGCAGTCCGGGAGTTGTCTTGCGGGTATCGACCACGCGCGCACCGGTCCCGGCTACTTCCGCAACAAATCTGCCGGTGAGCGTAGCGATACCGCTCAGTCGCTGCGCCAGGTTCAGGGCGACCCGTTCAGCGGTGAGGATCGACCGGGCGGGACCGGACACCGCAGCAAGCGCAGCGCCGGCGTCGAAAGCGTCGCCGTCCCGCACACTGAACGTGACGCGGATCCGCGGGTCGGTGAGTCGCATGGAAGCCTCGATGACCTGCTCTCCGCAGAAGATGCCGGGTTCGCGCGCTACAACGACCCCCTCAGCGTGTGCCTCCTCCGGAATGAGTACCTGCGAGGTTATGTCTCCCCACGGCGCGTCCTCGGCGAGCGCGGCTGCGACAATGCGGTCGACGTCGGCCGGGGATGGTCTGGCCGGTGTGAAATTCACGGAGCTCTCCTCAGGATGATGGGGCTGCCCTCGGGGGCGGAGGTGTCGGGAAAATCTGCTCGGTAATGCGCTCCACGCGATTCTGCGCGTGCCAGCGCAGACGCTGCGACGAGCCGGGAACAGAGGAGCAGATTCGCGGTCTCCCGCTCCGCGACAGAAGAGCCGTTCGAATGCCAATCGGCGAGTTGCTTCGAGGCAATACGGAGCCCCGCATCCTCGCGCAGGATGGAGACGTGGTCGGACATCACCCGCTGCACGTCAGCGCGGGCCGCGCCTACCGAACCGGGCGCCAGGCTCAGCGCCTCCGCCTCGACCGCCGGCCACTGCATGCGTTCTGCGGCGATCGCTTCCGCAGCCCGCGCGCCGAACACCAGTCCCTCCAGCAGCGAGTTGGACGCGAGCCGGTTGGCCCCGTGCACTCCGGTTCGGGCAACCTCCCCCACGGCGTACAGCCCAGGTACGGACGTCCGTCCTGCGGTGTCCGTCACCACTCCGCCCATCCAGTAGTGGGCAGCAGGGACAACCGGGAGCAAGTCGCGTGTCCAGTCGAAGCCTGCACGCGCAGTCACTGCGCTCAACGTCGGAAACCGCTGAGCGAGGAAGTCCGCACCGAGGTTCGTCGCGTCAAGAAAAACTTCCTCCCCTCCGGTCCGCGCAAGATGCAGTGCGATGCTGCGGGAGACAACATCACGCGGAGCAAGCTCACCGGCAGGATGATAATCAGCCATGAACCGACGCCCTGAGGCGTCCCTCAGCACTGCGCCCTCCCCACGCACCGCCTCGGAAATGAGCGGATGCCCGGCGACGTTCAGCGATGTCGGGTGGAACTGGAAAAACTCGAGGTCAGCCACCGCCGCGCCGGCGCGCCAGGCCGCCGCGACGCCGTCGCCTGTGGCCACGGACGGATTGGTGCTGTGCTGGAAGAGCCCTCCCGCACCGCCTGTCGCAAGCACAACCGCGTCAGCGGAAACTACACGATGGACACCGTTCTGCACGACGACGGCGCCGGTTACCCTCCCGTTGTCCCTGACGAGGTCCGCGGCAAAAGCGTGCTCCCACACGCCGATGCCGGGATCCGCCTGAGCGGCACGGACGAGCGGAGCCGCGATTCCCGCCCCGGTGGCATCCCCGCCAATATGTAGAATCCTTGAGGCTGCGTGCGCGGCTTCCCGACCGACTGCGAAATCACCATCCGCGGTGCGATCGAAGAGTGTTCCAAGATCCACCAGCCTCTGAATCTGGGCGGCCGCCTCCGAACAGAGAATGCGCGCGGCCCGTCGGTCGCAGTGCCCCGCTCCTGCCGCAAGGGTGTCGGCTACATGCGACTCGATGCTGTCATTCTGCAGGCCTAAGCGGCGCTCGCCGGCCTGGCCCGGCTCAGGAATCACTGCAGCAATCCCGCCCTGTGCGTACCAGGTGTTGCTCTCGACAAGCGCACCCTTGGCTAGAACGGTGACCTGCGCATCAGTTCGCCGGCGCACCTCCAGCGCCGTGTACAGCCCCGCGATTCCGCTGCCGATGACGAGGACGGCGGTCACGGTTTGGCCGCCAGCATTCGCTCAAGCGCTACCCGTGCATCCGACGCCACGTCGGAGTCGACTCCGATTTGATTGCGGACCACTCCTGCGACCAGTCCCTCAAGCACCCATGCCAGATAGCCCGGATGGATCCGGTACATGGTCGAGCACGGGCAGATGACGGGATCCAGGCAGAAGATGGTGTGCTCGGGATGCTCCGCGGCGAGTCTGTTCACCATGTTGATCTCTGTCCCCACCGCGAACACGGAACCCGGCTCTGCCGCGGCGATTGCCTTCCGGATGTAGTCCGTTGACCCGGCTTCGTCAGCGGCGTCCACAACGGGCATGGGGCACTCCGGGTGCACGATGACCCTCACCCCGGGGTAATCAGCCCGTGCCTTCTCGATCTGGTTCACGGTGAAACGCTTATGCACGGAGCAAAAGCCGTGCCAGAGGATGACCTGCGAATCCAGGAGCTCCTGCTCGGTGTTGCCGCCCAGCACCTTGCGGGGGTTCCACATGGGCATCCGCTCGAGCGGCACCCCCATGGCTTTGGCTGTATTCCGGCCCAGGTGCTGATCCGGGAAGAAGAGAACGCGCTGGCCCCGCTCGAACGCCCAGTCGAGCACTGTGGCAGCGTTCGACGACGTACAAACGATGCCGCCGTGGCGGCCACAGAAGGCCTTCAACGCAGCTGAGGAATTCATGTAGGTGACCGGGATGACCGGTTGGCGGCCGGCGTCGTCGGGCTCTGTTCCGAAAAGCTCCTCGAGCTGTTCCCAGCAGTCCGCCACCGAATCGGCGTCAGCCATGTCCGCCATCGAGCATCCCGCGGCAAGGTTCGGCAGAATGACAGTCTGGTCAGGACTGGACAGAATGTCAGCGGTCTCCGCCATGAAATGCACTCCGCAAAACACGATGGCTTCGGCGTCGGGCCGGGTTAGCGCCGCGTTGGCGAGCTGAAAGGAATCTCCCACGAAGTCAGCGTGCTTGACGACCTCGTCCCGCTGATAGAAGTGGCCGAGGATGACAAGGCGCTCGCCCATCGCTTCCTTTGCTGCGAGGATCCGCGCTTCGAGCTCCACCTCACCGGCCCGCTGGTATTCCTCTGGAAGCACCTCCTGCCGCGGCGTTGAAACCGGCGCCGTGTCAGTCATCGAAGCGCCGGGCCCGTAGTCCGGACCCTGATTGGAGACGCCAGGCATGTCGAACTCCCATGGTCCCCTCGCGAGGTCCGGGCTGCAGGTACCACCGCGTGCGCTTGACCGCTCGGCGTCCTGGCGGGACATGAGTTGGATGGCGGTATTAATGCTCGTCATGGTGGTTCTCCCTGATGGAAACGGGCTCCGGTGAGCCGGTGGGTGTTTGGTGGTCTGGGCGTGCCTTCAAGGCGAGGCCGGCAGGGGTTGCCTGACACTGCCGTCCGGGACGGGCCCGGCATAGCGGTAGAGCCGCGGTGGCCGGTGCCGTGTGCCCGTGAGGTGCTCGTCAGTAGGTTCGATGTGCGGAGTTGAACGGAGCTGCCGACGGAAGTTGGCGGGGTCCAGTTCCTTGTCGAGCACCGCCTCGTATACCTCCCGGACCTGCGCAAGCGTGAACCGTTCGCCCAGAAGGTGGTAGGCAATCGAGCCGTACTCCATCTTGTTGCGCAGCCGCCAGAGCGCGTACTTCACGATTTCGTTGTGATCGAAGGCGAGCGACTCCAACCGGTCCGCGCGGAACCACCGAACGTTCTCGGATTCGCGCGTCAACGCTGCCTCGTCCGGTTGAACCAGCGCCCAGTACACGATCGACACCAGACGCTGCCCCGCAGACCGGTCCAGGCCTCCGAAGGCGTACAGCTGCTCCAGATAACGAGGTGCAAGCCCGGTGGTCTCGAGGAGGTTGCGCGATGCCGCATCCTGGAGCGACTCTGAGTGCGCCAATGGTCCACCCGGCAGCGCCCACTGGCCAAGGTACGGCTGGCGAATTCGCCTGACCAACGGCAACCACAGCGTTGGCCTGCCCGAGGACTCACTCGGGCGCAGGGCGAAGATCACTGTGGAAATAGCCAACGACGGCGGCTGCACGCGTCGTTCGGAGACGTTCGCTGAAGTTGCGCTCATGCTGGCTCTCCCTTCACCCTCCGCACTTATAGTCATTATGACTATAAGTGATTCTAGCGCGGCACCTCGATCGGCGCCGAATTGATGCGATCCATGACGGACATGCCGGAAGATTCCGGGAATGACAGCGAAGCACTATCAGCCAATTTGCATCCGGGCAGAAGCGGTGACTAAAGTCACACGGGTTGGCCACTGCTGGCCGGGCGGCGGAGATCTGTTCAATGAAGCACAGTTCTCTGCCGCTTTTTCTTTTCGTACGAGTCCCGGCAAGGGACGCTAGAGTTCAGGAAAGACCGCAGCAAGAGCACCGGGGAGGAACTCATGGGACGTCACAGCGATCATCTGGTTGAGGGAACAAACCCGGGATTGAATGTCCTTGTCCACGAGCCCGCGAGCCCGTCAGCACTGCGCCCCATCCTGCTCCTTCACGGGTTCGCCTCCTCGGCCCGGCTCAATTGGGAAGATTCCGGCTGGATTCGTGCCCTTACTGACGCCGGCCGCAAAGTCGTCACCCTCGACCTCCCCGGTCATGGATCAAGTACGGCTCCCGAAGAAATGGACTCCTACTCCCCCAGCCGCATCCGGGCGGACCTGCTCCAGATACTGCTCGATGCACACATCCACCCCCTCGCCGACGGTCAGCCGGGCAGCGGCGTCGACATCATCGGATACTCGCTCGGTTCACGTCTGGCGTGGGAATTCGGCGCCACGCAACCGGAACTGGTGCACCGTATGGTGCTTGGCGGACCTGGAAGCGGCGATCCGCTGGCGGCGTTCGACCTGGCAGCCGCGCAACGATTCCTGACCGACGGGTCACCCATCGCCGACGAGTCGACCAGCAGTCTGCTTCGGATGGCACGGCTTGTTCCGACAAACGACGTCTTTGCACTGCTCACCATGGTAGAGGCAATCAAGCGAGAGCCTTTCGTGCCCCGTGACGCCATACCTCACATGCCGCTCCTCCTGGTGGCCGGAGACAAGGACGAACGAGCGCAGACCATTCCGGAACTGGCGGAGCTGAGCGGTCATGCGGAAATACTCTGGCTCCCAGGAAGAACCCATACCAACGCAGTAACGTCCCGGACCTTCAAGAGCGCGGCCATCAATTTCCTCGCCGCGTAACAATTATTGAACGTTTGAGGCTGCGGCGCGGGGCGGTCTTCCGCATCTCTCCGCGCAGGGTAGAATGTTAGAGGTGATCAGCATGCTTATCACCTGCTCTTCACCCCCATAACTTTTCTTTCTTCCCCGGAGGTCTCACGTGGATGAACTCCTGGCCGAGCGGTACCAACCCATTGAGCTGATTGGTACCGGCGGCGCAGCATCGGTGTTTCGGGCACTGGACCGAAACCTCGGCCGGGACGTGGCAATCAAGGTATTCAACCCCACCACCTCCGATGATGACGATTACCGGCGTCAGCATACAGAGACCCTGTTGCTCTCGACGCTGAACCATCCCGGGCTGGTGACGCTGCATGATGCCGGCCTGCAGGATGACGGCAGCGGCAAGACCACCAGTTTCCTTGTCATGGAACTGGTCGACGGACTGGATCTGCGCAAGCTGTTGAAATCCGGTCCGCTTCCTTCCGAGCACGTGGCTCAACTGGGTGCGGATCTCGCGGATGCGCTGGCCTACATCCACTCGCAGGGAGTCATCCACCGCGACGTGAAACCTGCGAATATCCTGATGTACCACTCCGGGGAGCAGGACACCCGCCTCTACCCCAAACTCACCGACTTCGGCATTGCCCGAATGGTGGAAGCAACGCACTCCACCGCACATGGCGCCACCATCGGCACGGCCAACTACCTCAGTCCGGAGCAGGCAGAGGGTGCGCACGTGGAAACGAGCAGCGACATCTATTCGCTCGGCCTGGTGCTTCTGGAATGCCTTACCGGGGAAAAGGCGTTTCCCGGCCCCGTCGTCGAGGCCGCCGTTGCCCGCCTCCTGCGGGACCCGGATGTTCCTGAGTCCCTCGGCGCCGACTGGGTCAATCTCCTCACGCGCATGACCGCCAGAAATCCGCAGTCGCGCCCTGACGCGCATGAGGTCGCGCTTGCGCTGCGCGTGGGAAGCGACTCCGATAAGGACGGCGGCATGATCCTCAATCTGCCAACACCCAGTGACACTCAGGCAGATACACCCGACGTGATCACGGGCGGAGTGACGACCGGAAACGTTCACATTCCCGAACCGCCCTCACACGCCCCGTCACTGGGTTAGCAGCTTCCAGCGTCAGAAACCGCTCAGTGCCTCACTTGGAGTCCCCGTCCTCATCCGGGTCTTCCTCCGGTTCGAAGCTGCTCGGCTCCTCAGTTGTAGTCGCGCCCACACCGTCCTCGGTGTCGGGTATGGTTCCTTCCGGCTCCGTGCTGGTGGAATCCCCGCTCTGGCGGTCGTCTTCCCGGTCGTGTGAATCATGCGTCATGGTGACCTCCGTAGTTGGAACCGGATTGTTACATCTTCGATCCTAGGGTCATTGATGTCGCCTGCGAAAGGTGCAGCCGCCACCAGGACCGGCGATGTCCAATCACTTGAGAAATTTGGAGGTCCGCCGATCTGCCAGTTGCTTCCCTCCTGTCTGGCAGGTTGGGCAGTACTGGAGCGCGGAATCGGCGAATGAAATTTCACGAACAGAGTCCCCGCACACCGGGCAGGGCTGACCGGTCCGGCCATGAACCTTCATCTCCCGCCGCTTGGAATCCTTCAACTCCTTCGCCGGCTTGCCGTCGGCCGCAGCAATAGCCGATTGCAGGACCGAGTGCATCGCGTCGTGAAGCACCCCCACTTGCTCATCAGTCAGCTTGGATGCGAGGGCAAACGGAGACAGGCGGGCGGCATGCAGGATTTCGTCGCTGTAGGCGTTGCCGATTCCCGCAATGAAAGACTGGTCCCGCAACGCACTCTTCACCTGGCTGCGGTGCCCATGGAGCATTGCCATGAACTGCTCCCGGCCGATGTCCAGCGCTTCGGGTCCCAACCGGCTTACCCCCGGAACCTCCGCCACCTTCCGGACGAGGTAGACCGCTGCTGACTTCTTTGTGCCCGCCTCGGTGAGATCGAATCCGTAGCCTGCTGGTTCCGAACATCTCAATCTCAACGCAATCGGCCCCTTGCCCGGCCGCAGGGCGGTATCCGGAAGCGCGTTAGACCAACGCAGCCAGCCGGCTCGCGCGAGATGCATCACGAGATACACGCCTTCAAGGCTCAGGATGAGGAACTTTCCCCTCCTGTCCACGCCGGTGAAGGTCATCGAGGACACGGCGTCAAGGGGAACCTCGGCAGTCTTCAGCACGGCGAAAGAGCCAAGCTCAACGTTCCCTACCCGGGCTGGTTCACCGTCCTCCGGCACTAATTTGCCGGCCAGGAAGTGGGCCAGTCCCTGTACCTCAGGCATCTCAGGCATGGCACTACGGTACCGCGGGAGGCCTTCGCTGCGAGTGCTGCGCCACGAAACCTCCAAGGCAACAGAGCAGCAGGTCTTCCACTACCGTGTAGGAGGGAGCAGGTGAACGGTGCCGGCTCCGGGCCGGAAGGAATCAGGAACACAAACGATGGTCGGCGCAACCGGTACATCCCCCCGCTCAGCGGGCAGGCCGCTGAACAGGATTCTTTCCCAGGAAGCAATCACCCGGGCGGCTCTCACGCTCATCGAAACCCGCGGGTATGAGGGCTTGACCATGTCTTCCCTTGCCCGCGCTCTCAAAGTGGCGCCGTCGTCGTTATATAACCACGTGGAATCCAAAGGCGACGTACTCATCCTTCTGCAGGACCACGTCATGACTCAGGTGGACGTGTCAGGTTTCGAGTCCGAACCGTGGGAGCAGGCTGTCCGCCGGTTCGCCTGGTCCTATCGCGATGTCTTCACCCGGCATACTCCGCTTATCCCGGTGATCGCCGTACTGCCCGTGAGCGGCGCGCCGCAAACCCTTGCCGTCTATGAGGCAGTGACCCGTGGATTTGAGAAGGTCGGCTGGCCGGAACCTTTGATCGTGCCGGCAATCATTGCTCTTGAGTCTTTTATCTTCGGGTCCGCGTTCGACGCGACGGCCCCGGAAACGATCTTCGAATCGGGACCTCTGGCAGGGGCTTATCCCCGATTCACTGCTGCCGTGTCCGCGCGCAAGGACCAGGCGAACCAACGGCAGGCGGACGCTGCGTTCGGTCTCGGGCTTGACTCACTCATCACTGGGCTCAAGTCAGCGGCGGCAGTGCATCAGCAGTGACGCCAAATACACCGGCACAAGTTCGCGCAGCTGAACGTATGCGGTTTGTTGAATCAGAGGCCGGACATGCAAAAGGCCGGCTCGGTGGGCTGGGGGAACCCGTGGCGAGCCGGCCTTTCGTGTACCGGACCCGTCAGTCCGGCGGCGGGCCCCTCGTACAAGGCCCGTCTTGATCCTCAGTGTATGAAGGGCCGGCAGCGGACGCCATGGGGAGAACTACCCATGGAGTCCACTGCCGGGCGCCGACGTTCCGGCTACTTCGCCTGAGTGTGACCGGAACCGACGTGCAGCGGTACCCCGCGTGTCTCCTTCACCATGGTCACAGCCGCGAACGAGATGGCGCAGAGCACCATGATGTAGACGCCGATCGAAATGGACGAGCCGGTGCCCCTCAGCAATGCTTCCGCAATCAGCGGGGCGAAGGCACCACCGAGAATGGCGCCCAGTGCGTAACCGATTCCGATACCGGAGTACCGCACGTTCGCAGGGAACATTTCGGCATACATCGCGGACATCGGTCCGTAGGACAGCCCCAAACCGATCGTAAGGACGAACAGAGCGACTCCATAGGCGAGGATGTTGCGCGTGTCGATCATCAGGAACAGGGGGATCATCCAGACGAACACGAGCCCATAGCCGATCTGGAAAGTACGCACCCGGCCAATCCGGTCGGAAAGAATGCCTCCGTACATCGTGAAGATCAGCCAGCCGAAGGAGGCAAGCAGGGTGGCGAACAGCACGGGCCCGCCGGGCATCCCCAGCGTGCGCTGGGCGTACGCCGAGAAGAAGGCGATGAGGAGATAGCCTGCCGCGTTGTTAGCAATGAAGATGGCTGCGGTCAGTACAACCTGCTTGGTGTTGTGGCGGAAGAGCTCCTTGAGCGGAACAGATGATTCCTGCTTCCGCTCGGTCATCTCCTTGAAAACGGGGCTTTCCGCAACTGCCTTGCGGATGAAGTAGCCGACAACGATGAGGACCACGGAGAGCAGGAACGGAACCCGCCAGCCCCAGGCGAGGAAATCTTCCTGGGACATGGAAGAGCGCAGCAGGAACAGCACCAACGTTGCGATGATCATGCCAACGGGAACACCGATCTGGGGGTATGCACCCCAAAAGCCGCGCTTGTGAACCGGAGCGTGCTCTACCGCCATCAGGGCCGCACCGCCCCATTCTCCGCCTGCCGAGAAGCCCTGTAGGATGCGCAGCAGCATCAACAGAATCGGCGCCGCCACGCCGATCTGCGCGTAGGTCGGCAGGAGGCCGATCAAGGCGGTGGCCGAACCCATCATCACCAGGGTGAAGACGAGCATGGCCTTGCGCCCGATGCGATCCCCCAGGTGACCTGCAACTACCGCTCCGAGCGGCCGGAAGAAGAAGCTGATGCCGATAGTGGCCCATGAGACCAGCTGCGCCAGGCCCGGACTGTCCTCGTTCAGCGGCGCGAAGTACAGCTGCGCGAAGACGAGACCCGCGGCTTGCGCGAATATGAAGAAGTCATACCATTCGATGGTGGTACCGACCATGGTCCCCGCGACGACCTTGCGGTCCTCCCGAGACATGCGCTGCCGTGGGGCAGCCGTTGAAGACGTCATTGTTACTCCAGGTGGGACGGACTTTAATTACCGACAGAACGTTCGGTAACTGTGGTTCAGATCATACTCTTCAGGGGCACTACACCGCAGCATTACCGGAAGTCGACGCCTCCTATTGCCCGCCGCTGCCGTTAACCGACCAAACAGGCAGTTGCAGTTCGATAGTTGAACATATCGTTCCGATATAGAATAATATCCGAGTGTGAGCTCCGACACAACACCATCGCCCCAGCATTCGCAGACCCTGTCCCGCGGCCTGCGATCCCTCGAGATTCTCGCGGATGCTCCGCGGGCGCTATCAATTGCCGAGTTGTCAGTGGAGTTGGGCGTCCACCGCTCCATCGCATACCGGATTGTGCGCACGCTGGAAGATCATTCGCTCATCGTCAGGGACGATGCCGGCAAAATCACGTCCGGCCCTGGTCTGGCCGCCCTAGCGCGAGGAGTTTCCCGTGACCTGCAGACTGCAGCGCTTCCTGAATTGACGGTTCTGGCGAACGAACTCGGTATGACCGCATTTGTCGCCGTCTGGGACCGCCACGACTGCGTCACGCTTGTGACGGTCGAGCCGCGCCACTCCAGCGCCGCCGTCGCCCAGCGGCCGGGAAC
>NZ_JAROKN010000023.1:0-45510 GCF_029455255.1 Arthrobacter vasquezii
GCGGCCGGGAACACGGCACCCCTTCAGCGCGGGCGCGCCGGGCATTGCAATCCAGTCGGCGGTGAGCGAGGAGGATTGGGAGCGGCTCGCGCCGGGCCAGCTCTACCGGGAAGAAGCTGCTGCAGCGCGCTTGCAGGGCTTCGCCACCAGCCACGATGAGGTTATCGCCGGCCTGTCGTCCGTTGCAGCTCCCATCCGGCTCGCCGGCGGACTGCCTGCGGCGGTGGCCGTCGTCTACATCCGCTCAGCCCACCCGGAGGCTGAACTCGGTCTGCGGATTGCGGGCAGCGCCCGCACCATCGAGGAACAGCTCAGCTGACTTCCGCCGCGTCAGTCCTGCTGGGCAGCACCACGGTCGACACCACGCCCAACAGCAGGAGTACGACGGCGGCCGCCATCGGAACCGCGAAAGCTTCACGGACGCTCGCCTCCGCCAGCGCTCCTGCTATGGACGCTCCAAGCGCCGTGCCGGCGACAATGCCGCTAGCCAACAGGGTCATCACCGTGCCGACCAGGTGCTTCGGGGCCACGAGTGAGCCGACGCTGAAAATTGTGACCATCGTTGGACCGACCGGGATCCCGAGGATCAGTAGTGCTGCGAGCATGAACGGAATGTCCAGAGCAAGGAGGGGCAGGAAAGCGGCCGCGCTCATCATCGCCGCTGAAGCCACCCACCGCAGTGGGTGGCGGAATCGCTGTGGCCAGTACGCTACCGACAAGGCGGTGAGGGCGGAGCTGACGCCCATGACGGCATACAGCAGGCCCGCCGCCGTCTCCGCTCCGAAACCTCCGGCGAAGGCGATCAAGGCGGTCTGGGTCGAACCGAAGAAGGTGCCCATCATCACCATCCCGAGAACCGGCAACGCCACAAGAAAACCGGTATGCGCTCTTCGCTGGGTCTTCACCTCCGAGCTTCGCGTCCGGGGGCGGCGCCGCAGCGGAATTACCGCCCGTTCCGTTGGGTGCACAGCGAAGGCGGAAACAAAAGCCAGGGTCAGTGCTGCTGCGAGTGCTAGCGGCAGCCAGGGCGCAATCAGGCTCGCCAGCAGTCCCACCAGCGCAGGACCCAGCACGAAGGTCAACTCATCGGCCGTGCTCTCGTAGGAGAGCGCCGTGTCGAGATCCGTTGGTCGTTTGTCCTGGGTCAGTGCCATCCAGCGAACCCTTGCCAATGGTCCGATTTGAGGGCAGGTGGCGCCCACGAGGAAGGCAGCAATGAGCGTGGGAAGCAGCCCTGTTTCGATGCCCGACACGCCGCTGACAATGATCAGACAGACGATCGCCAGGGTATTGAGTGCGGCTGACAGCAGCAGGACCGGGCGTTGGCCGTAGCGGTCCGCCAGGAAACCGAGGACCGGCGCGCCCAGTGCAGAACCGATGCCGACAGCGCCGGCCGCAAAACCACCGAAAGCGTAGGAATCCGTGCCGGCTGTCACCAGGGTGAGCGCTCCAACGGTGAGCATCGCCAGAGGCAGGCGGGCAATCAAGCCGAGTGGAAGGAAACCTGCGCCGGCAATCTCAGGTAGCCGGCCGAAACGTCCGCGGTGCGAGGTATCTACTTCAGAGGTTGGTGTAGCCATGTGCACTCCGGGTGCTATGAAACGCGCATCGTCCCTCCTCCCGATGCGCCCAACCCGGTAACACCAGCAATTTTACACTCGCTGCAGCTTATTGACGAAGCGCACGGTAGACCCTGTCCGGCTCTTGGAAACGTGCAGCTGGGCGGGGATCCGCTGCATCAGGTCGGCAACATGGCTGACGAGTCCGACTACACGTCCGCCGTCACGCAGGCTCTCCAGGGCGTCCATCACCTGCTCGAGGGAATGCTCGTCGAGGCTTCCAAACCCCTCGTCAACGAAAAGCGTCTCGATATCCAGGCCGCCTGACTCCTGCTGCACGACGTCGGCAAGCCCCAATGCGAGCGCCAATGATGCCATGAATGACTCGCCGCCGGACAGCGTTGCCGTATCCCGGTGCAGTCCGGTCCAGCTGTCAATGACATTCAAACCAAGGCCCGATTTTCGATTTCCCGACTTGGAATCACTGTGGACAAGCGAGTACCGGCCGTCTGACATTTTCTGCAGCCGCTCGGTTGCGGCACCTGCAACCTGTTCCAGGCGGGCCGCCAGCACATAGGTCGCCAAGCTCATCCGATACAGGTTCTCGCCGTTGCCCCTGGCTGTGTCAGCAATCGACCTGGCGAGCTGGTGAGCGTGCCGCAGCGGCACGAGCCGTTCCTCAAGCGCTGCTGCCCTGTCCGCATAGGAGCCCATCTGAACCACTGACTGCTCCAGCAGCCCCACCTCCAGGACAGCCTGGTCAAGAAGCTTCGATGCGTCCGCTTCCTCGGTCGCGGCCGACGCAATGTCATCTTCGTTCGGCACGGGGCTGCCGTCCTTCTCCAGAATGGCGGCGGCCAGGTTCTCCGGCCGCTGCAGGTCCCGTTCGATCCGATGAGCAGAATTTTCGGCATCGCGGATGGCCCGCTCCGCGGTTTCGGCCTCCGTGCTGGTCAGCAGCGCGTCGCGGACGGCTTCCGCTGAAGCGAAGTCCGTTATAGACAGGCGTGTCCGCAATGCAGCTTCGGCCTTGTCAAGGTTCTCCTCTGCCTGCTCACAGCGATTCAAGGCAGCGCACACCGCCCCAAGACTCCGCTCCGTTGCTTCGAGCGCCGTGATTTTCTTCTCAACGGAATCGTAAGAACCACGCACGTCAGACAGCTTTGCGGCCAACGCCGCCTGCTGCTCCGCGAGTGCGGCTAGCCGTGATGATTCTTCTGCCTGAGTCCGCGCAAGGTCCGCCTGTTGCTCGTGCAGCCTGGCAAGCGTTGTATCCGCCGCGGTCTTCCGTGTGCTGAGGTCGGTGGCCAGACGGACCGCCCGTTCCGCTTCCGCATGCTCCTGCTCAAGGGACACAAGCGTAGCGCGAAGCTGCCCGGCATCGGCTTCGCCGCTTCTGGCGCGTAGCCCGGCGGCCTTCAACGCGGCCTCGTCGCGGGCCGCGGCGGTCTTCCGCAGCCGGTTCTCGGCTGCATCCTGCTCTTCCCTGGCAAGTGCTTCGTGTTCGCGGGTGACGAGGGACTGCGGATCCGCAGCTGCAGGCGCCGGATGATCCTCACTCCCGCAGACGGGACAGGGCTCCCCTGCATCCAACCGCTCGGCAAGCTCCGCAGCTGCCTGTTCCAGACGCGCCTGGAGTTTCCGCAGCCAGTCATCTTTCGCTGTGAGAAAGAGTGCTTGATGCTCCTGCTGCAGCTCGTTCAGCTCACGCACAGCACGTTCCGCACTGTCCGCCTGCCCCAGCAACTCCAACCGGCTGGCCGCTTCGATGCACTCCGTTGCCAGTTGTCCTTCACGGGCTGCCATCACCTGCGCGTCTTCCAGGCGCGATGTCAGTTCGACGTATTCCCGCCGCAACTGTTCATCTGCTTCACTGCAGCGCGTTGCCTCGGCCTTCTGACGCTCCAGAGCAGTCTCGGTAAGACGAATCCTTGCTGACAGCTGGCTGAGGTCCTTTTCCAGCGGCAGGGCTGCGCGCGTCGCGGCCAAAGATTCACGAACCACCTCGTGAGCACGTTCGAACGTGGCCAGCGACCGCAGGGAGTCGGGATGGAGAACCTCGGGGGCTTCGTGCCGGACTGCGGGATCGGCTTGCAACGGACGTGCTGCTGATTGCAGGCCCTCCCGCAGATTATGCACCTCTGCAGCCGCCTCGTCCCTCGATTGCAGCGCTCCCTGGAGGATTTGAGCGCGTTGGTGATCTGCCAGCTTTGCCCTCAGAGTTCCAGCCCCGACCAAGGCACCCTGGTTAGCCTGCGCTTCTGAAACCAGCTCGCGGAACGTCAGGCGATCCCTGCGCTCCGCCTCAAACCGGGTGCGCCTCTCTGCGGCGGCATCGCGCAGGATCCTGAGCTCGCGGGTCCTTTTCCGACCCTCAGCCACGGCCGCCGTCAGCAGGTCTTGAAGAAGCACGGGATCAGGCGTCCAATCAACGGAGGCACTGCCCTCGTGGCCGGAACCATCCGGTTCTCCTTCCGGGAATGACGCCGGGGTGCTTGACTGCCGGGGCGTCAGGCCGTGGCGCTCAACTTCCTCTGCAGCCCGACTGAGGAGGGCCTCCAGCTCGGTCTCGGCCTCCTGGAGCCGCGCGGATGTCCGTGCGGAGTGCTCTGCCAGCATGTGTTCCATAGTCGAGAACCGGTCGGTTGCGAACAGCCGCTGCAGGAGCTCGCCGCGAGCGGCTGCGTCCGACCGGAGGAAAGCCGCAAACTCTCCCTGCGGCAACATGACGACGCGCGTAAACTGTTCACGGTTCATTCCCAGAAGATTCTGGAGCTCCGCTCCCGCTTCATCATTGCGAGTGGACCGGGTTACCCACTCGCCGGCAACCCTTTCGCGCAGCAAGGTCTTGGCCTGCTCTGTGGTTGTTCCGCTTCCGCGTTTGGACGGCCGGTTCCAGGAAGGGTTTCGGGTCACTTCCAGACGCCGGGATCCCGCCGAGAACTCGCACACCACTTCCGGCGCAAGCGCATCGGGGGCGTGGTCGCTGCGCAGCCGCTTCGCGTTCTGACGTGCTCCCGGAACGGAACCATACAGCGCGAAACAGATGGCATCGAGCACGCTGGACTTACCCGCCCCGGTGGGCCCGTTCAGCAGGAACAGGCCTTGTTCGGTGAGGGCGTCAAAATCGATGTGCTGGCGCACGGCAAAGGGCCCGAAGGCCTGTATCTCGAGTCTGTGGATTCTCATGCGCCGCTTTCAGCTGCCCGCAGGGCGTCGATCGTCTCAGCGAACAGGGCTGCCTCCTCGGTGCTGGCACTGCGTTGACGTACATGCTCAAGGAACCCGCAGCAGATGGAAGCATCATCAGCGGCCTGGGCGATCCGTTCACTGTAGGTACGCTCTTCCCCCGCGTTTCGGGACGGTTCGAACGCGAGCACCAGGGTTCCCGGAAACCGTGCCCGCAACCGTTCCATGGCCTGGTGCGGCCGCTCGGCATCGGTGAGCGTCACCTGGCACCACGCGTTTTCTGCCGCTGCGTGCTCCGGCGCAGTGATGAGCTCAGCGATAGGACCGCGCAGGATTGCAAGCTCGCGTTGCGGGGCCCACTTCACCGGCTGGATTTCACCTACCCCACCTTCATCGATGTCTACCAGCCAGGCTCCCTTCGACTGCCGCGCCTCGGAGAAGGAATATGCCAGCGGAGATCCGGAATAACGCACCCGCTCCTGCAACTGCTGCTGCCCATGGAGGTGGCCCAGCGCAACGTAGTCAAACCCTTCAAAGAGGTTCAAGGGCACAACGCCGAGACCGCCCATGCTGAGCTCCCGTTCGCTGTCCGAGCCGACGCCGCCACTGGCGAAGGTATGTGCCATGACGACCGAGTGCACGATTGATTGCGTGCGGCGCCGCCGCAGGTCCGACCTGATCTGATCCAGCGCCGCAGCAGTCACTGCCGTATGCGTGGAACTCTCACAATTAAGCGGATCCGCAACCATCCGGGGTTCAAGATATGGCACACCGTAGACGGCAACCTCAATCCCCTCGTCAATTCTGAAAACGGCAGGGCGCCCGATGTCTTCCAACCGGGTACGGAGGTGGACCCCTCCGCGCTCAATGAGCTTCCCGCCGAATCCCAGCCGCACTGCCGAGTCATGGTTGCCGCTGCTGACCACCACCTGCGCGCCGGCTACCGTAATCCGTTCCAATGCCTCGTCGAAGAGCTCGACGACGTCAACGCCAGGCAAAGCGCGATCATAGACATCACCGGCAATAAGCACCACGTCCACGTTCTCCTCGCGGACCGTCTTCTCCAACTGATCGACGAAAAGCCGCTGAGCCTCGAGCATCCCAACACCGTGGAAGGAGCGGCCCAAGTGCCAGTCTGACGTGTGCAATAACCTCATGATTCCAAGCTACCGGCCGTCTCCGACAGTTTCGGACGGCAACGCCGAAGCACCGGTTGGAACGCCGCCTGGACGGTCGGTACGCGCTACGGGGTGCCGTCGTCGTCATGGGTGTCACGGCGGGCTGCCAGCGTAGCGGCGGCTGCCGCGGAACCGGCTGCAGTGTCGCCGGTTTCCGGAGCGCCGTTGTCCCCCGCCGGGGCGGACACGCTCTGCCGGCTGTGGATCGCGAGGTCGAAGCTCCGGTAGAGCAGGCCCGCGATCAGCGCACCGAGCAGGGGTGCAAGCCAAAAGAGCCACAGCTGCTGGACTGCCCACGCCTCGGCGAACAGTGCCGTTGCCGTGGACCGGGCAGGATTGATCGCGCCGTTGTCCATGGGAGCGAGCGCGGTGAGCAAGACGGCGTATCCCAGGCCGATGGCGAAGGGAGCCGCTGCACGTGAAAGTGACCGGCCGGTCGATCCAAGCACTACTGCGGTCAGCAGAGCAGCCGCAGTGACCTCGATCAACAGCACACTCGCGATCGGGAACTGGGTGGAGGAGTGCTCCGCATATCCGTTCGCCGCTGCCGAGAACAGCCCGGCAGTCTGGATGTCCTGCGGGTGCGCGCTGAAAATCACCCAGAACAGGCCGGACGCCGCAAGCCCGCCAAGAACCTGCGCCATGATGAAGGGCAGCACCGACCTCCACGCCAGGCGCCCGGCCATCGCCAGTCCGAGGGTGACAGCGGGGTTGAAGTAACCGCCCGATAGCCGGCCGAATGCGGCGATGGCCGCGGCCAGGCCCAGCCCGAATGCCACACCGGGAGCAATGCCGCCCTGCGGATTGAGCATGGTCACGCCCAAGCCGCCCAGGATCACCAGAAACGATCCAAGCGCCTCCAGCAGGGAAGCCGTGATGAGGCCCGGGCCGTTGTCGTCGTACCGAGTGCCCGTGGCGGGCTTTTCCTGGCTGATCGGGTGCATGGTGGTTGATTCCTTCGATGGTGGTGCGTGCTGGGCACGAGGCAAACCCGTCAAGCGTTCCACTCGTATCTGGGCGTTTCCTGAAGGCATCGTGGCAGGGATCGGCTGGGCGGACTGCCTAGACTAGCGGGGTGACATCTTCTGAATGCTTCCCCCCTGCATTGCGCAGCAGAATCACCGGCTCGATCCTGGCCTGTGCACTCGGTGAGGCTGCCGCAGGATCACCCGATGCGTCTGTCTTCGGCGATGCCACCGCACTGACGCTCTACACGGTCGACGGCATGACTGAAGCGCTCGAGTGGGCCAACGACGGCGTCGCAGCCGATGAAACCGCCTGTCTCTGGCTTGCATACCTCCGGTGGCTCGGGACTCAGGGAGAGGCACCGCCGTCGTCCGCTCCCGCTCCTCCTGCCCGCTGGATCGACAGGCAGGACGTCCTGCATACCCGACGGCACTCGGACGCTGCCAGCATCCGTGCGCTCAGAAGCGGCGAGATGGGCAGCCGTCAGCGGCCGCTTGAAACGGACGACGACGGCCCCGGTGCGCTCCAGCGGTCCGCACCCTTCGGCCTCATCGCCAATGTTCCGCCCGCGATGGTCGAGAAGCTCACACTCGATGCCGCAGCGATCACACACGGCAATCCCGCTGCCCGGATTCCCGCAGCAGTCTTCGCCGGCCTGATTCATGCGATCGCCCACCGGGAACTCTCGCTGTCGGACGCTGTAGCCGAAGCTGCAGCGCACGCGGCGGCATTGGGGTCGACCGACCTCTCGGTCCAGCTCACGAGTCCGGATGCCGGCGCGCTCCCGACTGCTTCACCGACTGCCGGAAACATCCTGTGCGAGGCAATCAGGCTGGTGCTTGCCACCGCAACCGACGACGACGCTGCCCATGTGAGCGCTTTCCTCGCCGCTGCTGCGGAGCAGGATGCGCCTGCAGCGCGGGTTACCGGAGCTGTTGCCGGTGCAATCATCGGCGCACTGCATGGACGCGATGTACTCCCTGCCGCCGCAATTGATCAGCTCACGGGAGCACGGGCGGTCGAGGAATTAGCCGGCCGCTTCGCCTCCGAAATGGGCGCATAGGAAAGGCTCTACTGGCTCGTGACGGGCCAGCGTCCCTCGGTCATCTGCAGGAACTCTGCTTCCGAGAGCACTTCAATGTTCTGGCCCCGGCCGTGAAGCTCCATCACGCGCCGTGCCTTGCCCGTTACCCGACCACTGCGCAGATCTGCGGCAACGAAACCGTTCCCCACCACCAGCACTGTGGTCTTGCGGGTCACGGCGCTTGCCGGTTGCGCTCCGAGCACAGCGGCCCGCTGCTTTGCCTGCGGCCGCGGAATCCCGAGGTCGCCGGTGAAGACAACAGTCTGCCCGTACAACGGGTGTGTGGGATCCGCAGCCGGGTTCGGGTCCGGGTTCAGTCCTTCGTCCGGCCAACCTGCCCAGCCGGTGGCGGGCCCCCGTTCCAGCGCCGTACGGGTCGCCTTCGAAAGCTCGGAAATTCCTGGCTCGTAGGCTTCAAGACGGGACAGCTTCAGCCGGTGCCCGGATACAAGCTCCTCGAGCGTCGCCGCTTCGGCGCGACGCGCGATGTCCACCAGAATTCCTGCGCAGGCGCGGGCATCCTCAACAGCGTCATGGTGGTTCACCAACGGCACTCCGGCAGCTTCCGCCACGTAAGGCAGCGAGTAGGAGACAAGGAAGTAGCTGCGGCGCGAGAGCAGAACCGTGCAAGCGTAGTCGTAAGCAGGACCGGCCAGGTTGGACACTTCAAGCGCCGAACGGATAACGCCCATGTCGAAGGCAGCGTTGTGGGCCACTACGACATCGCTTCCAATGAAGGCACCGATCTCCGGGAACAGCTCACCGAAAGTCGGCTGGTGCGCCACCATGTCGGCGGTGATCCCGTGGATGGCGACGTTGCGGGAGTCGAAGTGGTCGTGGCCTGCCGGCGGGCGCATCAGCCACTGCGCTTCCTCGACGATTCGGCCATTGCGGACCTTCGTGAGCCCTACGGCGCAGGGCGATCCGCGAAACCCGTTGGCAGTCTCGAAGTCGATGGCCGTGAACTCAATTCCCACCCGCTCACGGTATCCGGTGGAGAAGCGTAGGCAGTGGAACCGACTCCGCGTGGCGGGGCCGGTTCCACTTCACGGCGGAACCGACTAAGGCTCTGCCCGACGCAGGGTGAGGAACGAACCGCCGGCAAGGGCAAGGGCCAGAACGGCGAGCCAGCCGGCAACTGTTAGCTGCGTCTGCGAACCAAGGAAGGCTCCGACCTCGGGCCAGGCGCTGCGTGAGCCGATCAGGTACAGGGTTCCCACCAGCGCAAGAGCCACACTGATTCCGGCGATCAGCAATCCCGTTGCCTGCCAGCGCTTGTAAATTGTGGCTGACCAGAACCCGATCAGGAAGAGAGCCATCATCACGGCGAAGTAGAAGGCTATTGGTTGATACCAGGGGCCGTCCGCAATCCAGTCGAGGGCGAAGAAGCTTCCGCCCACTCCCCAGCCACCGGTCCCCTGCTCCACCAGTCCCAGCAACCAGTAGGTCACGGCGGTGATAAGCGCTATCAGCGAGAAGAGGGACAGGGTGCCGAGAAAGAAGGTGCGCCGGGTGATGCTCAGTCCCTGGGAGAACGGGAAGGTGAGCGTCAGGGACTGGATGCCCAGGGCGAAGAAGTACCACATGACAGCCTGGGATCCGCCTGAGATGCGCACCCCGCCGTCGTTCGGAATGAACGACCAGATGATCAGGGTCAGCAGAAAGGATGCGGCGAGGATGATCAGGGGTATCCCGATGAAGATCCAGCGGTTGGCCAGTTGCATCCGCATGACTTTGACGACGCGGTTCATCGTGCTACCTCCGAGAGGGGCCGGTCCGCGGCCCCGGAACTTGCCGGTGATGCGGACATGGTTCTGCGGACAATGAGTTGCTGCAGGGAAACGGGCGCGAGCTCAAGGCCGAGTTCAGCAGCTTCCCGGGTTTCGGACTCGTTCAGCGTGCCGAGTGCCGTTACCGACGCCAGTGAAGCGAAATTGTCTGCGTGGACCACCTCGCGGCCGCCGAGGAAGGTGCGAACCTTCTCGGCCGAGCCCACTACCGTGAATGCTGATCCGCGGATGGTTTCGGCGTCATCATCCATGATGATCCTCCCCTGATCGATCACGATCACGTGCTCCAGCAGGTTCGCTACTTCGTCGATCAGGTGAGACGACAGGACCACTGTGCGCGGGTGCCGCGAGTAGTCCTCGACCAGGCGGTCGTAGAAGAGCTGGCGTGCAACCGCGTCGAGTCCCAGGTAGGGCTCATCAAAGAACGTGAGCTCCGCGCGGGAGGCCAGCCCGATGATTACTCCTACTGCTGAGAGCTGGCCTCGGGACAGCTTCTTGATGTTGCGGCGCAGCGGAAGCTGGAAATCCGTAACCAAGCGATCCGCAAGTTCCTGGCTCCAGTTTGCGAAGAAGAGCGCGGCGGATTTGAAGGCGTGCTCCGCGGTGAAGGAGTCCGGGTACTTCTGGGATTCGCGGATGAAGCAGATGCGGTTGAGGACGCGCTCGTTCTCGTAGGGATGCTCGCCGAAAACCCGTACTTCCCCGGATGATGCGAAACCCTGGGCGGTAAGGATCGACATGAGGGTGGTCTTACCGGCACCATTACGGCCGAGGAGCCCGTAGATGCGGCCAGGCTCCAACGCGAGGTTGATCCCGCGCAGGGCCTCCGATTTCCGGTACTTCTTCGTGAGGTCGGTGACCTCGATGATGGTTTTCACTGCGCTCCCCCCTGCAGGGCGTGTTCGCCCTGCCTGATCATGTCTGCAAGTTCGTCCGGTTCAATGCCGAGCTTGCGGGCTTCCCTGGAAAGCGGCTGGACGTACTGGTCAAAGAACTGCTCCCGCCGACGCTGGATCAGCACCGTCCGGGCTCCGGTTGAAACGAACATGCCGATTCCTCGTTGCTTGTAGAGAATCCCGTCATCGACCAGGCGGTTGACGCCCTTTGCCGCCGTGGCCGGATTGATGCGGTAGAAAGCCGCAAACTCATTGGTTGACGGAACCTGGGATTCCTCGGCCAGGGTTCCGTCGATGATGTCGCTCTCGATGCGCTCGGCGATCTGTTGGAAGATCGGCCGACCATCCTCGATTAGCATGGCGATCCCGCACGGGGCCCACCGGCCCTGTCGACGGGGTTCGCTGGTTCATTACTCATGTAGCTAACCATATAACCAACGAGGGCAATGTCAATAAAGGAACAGGTGTGAGTTTCAGGCGGTGGTCAAGAGCGGCAGAACAGGTTCCTCACCGTTGACGCCGAGGCTCCACTCAGGTCGCTTAAACCAATCCGCCTGAAGCCGAAGGTGCACTTGCCTGGTCACCTCACCGGGCCGGGCGACAACCTCCGACACACCGTTCGCTTCATAGCCGAGGCTGCGCGAAACCCCGAGCGATGAGTTGTTCCACTCAGCTGCCTCCGAGAGCGCCGCGACGGCACCGAGGTGATCGAACGCGAACAGGAGTATTGCGGCGCGCATCTCCTTGCCGAGGCCCCTGCCCTGAACAGGCTGCGTGAGCCAGGACCCGCTGTGAACGGTGCGCAGAAGCGGGAAATCACGGGCGGAGACATCCTGCATTCCCACCACCCGGCCCTCAAAGCTCACGGCGAAATTGATTGTCCAGGAACCCGGCTCAACAGAGCAGCGCTGGCGCCACTGGTGCCTGACGGTCTCGCGGATCAACACGTCCCGCGGCGCGTCCGTCCACGGCACACCGAACGGCATCTTCGCCGGGTCATGGATTCCATCCAGCACGGCATCGATCAGCTCCGGCAACTGCTCGTCCCGAACCGGCGTGAGCGACAGCCGCGGCGTCCGGAGTTCCAGACCGAAGAGCGGCCACACGTCACTCAGCCGGGTCATGAGGCTTCGCGCTTGCGACGCACCTTCCGTACCTTGCTGACAATGAAGAAGGCAACCACCAGCACGACGGCGGCAATCACCAGTTTCTGAAAGATGCCCGCATACTGCTCCACCAAATGCCAGTTTTCACCCAGGTAGTAGCCGGATAACACGAAGATGGTGTTCCAGATCAGGCTTCCCGCGAGGGTCAGGCCAAGGAACTTCCACACCGGCATGCGTTCGATACCGGCAGGAATGGAGACCAGGCTGCGGAAAATCGGCACCATCCGACCGAAAAAAACGGCCTTGTAGCCGTGGCGGTCGAACCACGCCTCAACGCTGTCAACATCCTCAAGATCGACCAGGGGGACCTTGGACACCAGAGTCCTCATCCGGTCCCGGCCGAGCAGTACTCCCAGCAGGTAGAGCAGGTAGGCACCCACCACCGAGCCGGCGGTGGTCCAGAAGAGTGCTTCGAACAGGGTGAAATCTCCCCTGCTGGCCGTGAAACCTGCAAGCGGGAGGATGACCTCGCTGGGAAGCGGGGGGAAAAGATTCTCGAGGGCGATCGCCAGGCCCGCACCGGGTGCACCGATCGTCTCCATCATGGTTACCGCCCAGTCAGCGACACCTCCGAGTGTGGATTCATTCCCGGTCTGCAGGGGCAGGTAACTCATGATTGTTCTCATAACCCGGTTAAGTCTGCCCTATCAGGCCGCCCACACTGAAAGCGGCAACCGGGCCGCTGCCTTTGAACGGCCAGTCATCCCAGGAGTTCGACGATCGACGGCAACAGCGCCTCGAACGCCTGCCCCCGATGGCTGATAGCATTCTTCTCCTCCGGTGCCAGCTCGGCGCAACTGCGGTTCATTCCCAGGGGCTGAAGCGCGGGGTCGTATCCGAAGCCGCCCTCGCCCCGCGGCTCACTCAGAAGCGTTCCTTCCAGTTCACCACGCCTCACGACGTCGGTGCCGCCGGGTAGTGCAAGAGCCGCCGCGCAGACGAACCGCGCCTGCCGCCGGCCCTCCGGAATGTCGGCTAGCTGGCTGAGCAGGAGGTTCAGGTTTGCGGAGTCATCGCCGTGGCGGCCGGCCCACCGTGCCGAAAAGATGCCGGGAGCACCGCCGAGTACGTCGACTGCCAGACCGGAGTCGTCAGCGATCGCAAGGATGCCTGTTGCCTCTGCAACCGCACGTGCTTTGAGCAGAGCGTTCTCCTCGAAGGTTGTGCCGCTTTCCACCACATCGGGTGCGCCGGCGGTGACAGCGTCAATCACCTGGGTATCGACGTCGAGCCCCGGTACCTTTCCGCGCAGCAGCGAGCGCAGTTCACGCAGCTTGCCCGCGTTTCGCGTTGCGAGGACCAGTCGCGGCGCAGCGACAGGATGTTCAGACACCGGCGGACTCCCCCAGTGTCTCGCGCTGCATCTGGGCAAGCTGGGACGTGCCCAGCAGTGCGAGATCAAGCAGCGCATCCAGTTCCGCCCGGTCAAAGGGTGCACCCTCGGCTGTGCCCTGAACCTCGACGAAGCTTCCGCTTCCCGTGACCACGACGTTCATGTCTGTCTCTGCGCGCACATCTTCGACATAGGGCAGGTCAAGCATCGGCACACCGTCGATGATGCCGACGCTCACGGCCGCCACGGTGTCCGTCAGCGGGCGGGAGGACTGCGGGATCATCTTGTGTTCCTTGGCGTAGCGGATTGCCTCCGCGAGCGCCACGTAGGCGCCGGTGATAGCGGCCGTGCGGGTGCCGCCGTCGGCCTGCAGTACGTCGCAGTCAAGAACAATGGTGTTCTCCCCAAGGGCCCGCGTATCAATGATCGAGCGGAGGGAGCGTCCGATCAGGCGGGAGATCTCGTGGGTCCTCCCGCCAATGCGGCCCTTGACGGACTCGCGGTCGGAGCGGGTGTTGGTCGCCCGGGGAAGCATTGCATATTCGGCCGTAACCCAGCCCTTGCCCTCCCCCTTGAGCCACCGCGGAACTCCGGTGGTCAACGACGCAGTACACAGCACCCGTGTGTTCCCGAATTCAATCAGCGCGGACCCTTCGGCCTGGTTGGACCAGCCCCGCGTGATGCTGATGGGCCTCAGCTGGTCAGGTGTCCGTCCATCCGCACGGACACCGTTACTTTCGGAAGTCGATACAGGCGCAGAGTCAGGCTCGGAAGAAGAGGGGGAAGTCATGGTTCCAGTCTGCCAGAGCCGGTTCGGTGCGGGCTATTCACGCCCGCACGCAAACGGTCAGACCAGGTACGAGACCCCGGCAACCGCAACGGCGACATCCCCCGGATAACTGCTGCGTGCCTCTTCCATGGTGAGCACGGCATCGTTCCACACCGGTAGGTGTGTCAGCAGCAGCCGCCGCGATGAGGCAGCGGATGCGACCTCCCCGGCGCGTTTCCCAGTGAGGTGGACGCCACGGATGGCATCGTCCCTGCCCTCGTGGAAGGCTGCTTCGCACAGGAAAATCCCTGAGTCGGCGGCGGCCTCGACCAAACCGTCACATGCGTCTGTATCCCCCGAGTAGGTGAGGACCCGCTTGCCGCCCGGAGCTTCCGGATCCGTAACCTCGATGCGAAGGGCGTACGCCTCGTCCACCGGGTGCAGGACGGGGTAGGGAGTAATGGTGAAGGGACCAACCTGCACGGGAGTGCGCGGCGACCAGGCGCGGAAGTCGAAGTCATCATGCATGCCCGGATCGAGGTCCAGCCCGTAGGCGGTGGCCATCCGGTCCGCGGTCCCGGCGGGACCCCACACGGGGATACGCGGCTGGTTCCAGCCTGCCGGGTCCCAGTGCACTGCCACATGCAGACCGCACAGGTCCATGCAATGGTCCGGATGGAGATGGGTCAGCAGGACAGCGTCAATATCCCGCAGGTCCATATAGCGCTGGAGTGCGCCGATGGATCCGTTGCCGAGGTCGAGCAGGATCCGCCAGGTCTTGCCCTCCTCCTGCGCCGTCACGAGGTAACAGGAGGCAGGCGAGTGAGGTCCAGGGAACGATCCGCTGCACCCGACGATGGTGAGCTTCATGGACGGCGGTTCCCGGCAGCGCCAGCGTCCGCCCGGGCCGTGGAAATCATTTCCGGCGTGATCCGAGCCATGCTTCCTGTCGGATACTGCGCGGACACATGGTCGACACGTTCCACGCTCAAGACTTCCGGTCCAAGGAAGCGCCGCGCCAGTTCCTCGAAGCGGGCTGCGTTGCCCGTAGCCACGAAGTGGTGCCGCGGCTGCCCGGATCCGGTGCGCAGGAGATTGTGGGACACAAGCGCGCGGTAGACGTCCTTGGCGGTTTCCTCCGCGCTGGAGACGAGGGTCACCGAGTCACCCATGACGTAGGAAATCACGCCTGTCAGAAGCGGATAGTGGGTGCAGCCAAGAACCAGGGTGTCGACGTCGGCATCCTGCAGCGGACGAAGGTAGCGGGCGGCCGTCTCGAGGACGTCCGAGCCGGCCGTGACGCCCGCTTCCACATAGTCGACGAACGCCGGGCACGCGGCGGAGAAGATATCGAGGTGGGGAGCCGCGGCGAAGGTGTCCTCATAGGCGCGGGATCCAACGGTTGCGCTGGTTCCGATGACGCCGATCCGTCCGGTCCTCGTCGAGGCGACTGCGCGGCGGACTGCCGGCTGGATCACTTCGATGACGGGAATTCCGTACCGGGCGGTGTAGCGCTCACGCGCATCACGCAAAACGGCAGCGGACGCGGAGTTGCAGGCGATGACGAGCAGTTTGACGCCCGAATCCACCAGTTCGTCCATGACACCGAGTGCGTAGGCCCTTACCTGCGCAATGGGAAGCGGACCGTACGGTGCGTGCGCGGTGTCTCCGACATAAAGCACCGATTCGTGGGGCAGCTGATCGATGACGGCCCGGGCCACCGTGAGGCCTCCGACGCCTGAGTCGAAGATGCCGATGGGGGCTTCGGTGGACCTCAGAGCGGCCAGTTCGGCAGCCTCGGAGTCGGCGGGGTCAGAACTCATGATCCTTTGAGGATAGGATGCACCGCCGGAGTTGGCTAAGCAGGAAGGCGTGTCCTTAATCACAGCGCAGCTCCGGTTTCCAGGCGGAAGCCTTCACCAGGACGGTCAATCGGAGGGCCCTGCCGATGACAGAAGAGCCTGCATCAGCCCCTCCTGCACCCACGTGACGAAGTTGTAGACCAGGGCAAGGTAGGACTCAAGATCCTCGGCATCCTCAAGGTCGGCGATCCCGTGCAGCCGGGCTGCATCCTCGTCTGTCTTGATCTCCAGGCGGTCCGCCAGCACCAGCCGGACATCATTGAGGGCACGGGCCAGCACCTGCGACTGGTCGGGATTCAGAACCATCTGCGGGTTCTCGAGCAGCAGCGCCGCCCCGCGCAGCGCACTGACCTTCTCCTCCCGTAGCGAGCGTTCGGTGAGGCGACGGAATTCCAGCGCGCCGTCGTCGTCGTTCCTTACTGCGTCCGGCAGCAGACGGATCACCGCGCTGTCCTCGGGCTTCACCGCCTCGAGGTCGAGGCCGATCAGCGCCGCCAGCGGATCCTCGTCCTCCCGTTTCTCGGTCTCGAGCAACTGCACGACGTCCGCGAACAGGCGCCGGAGCAGCCGCAGCTCCCCCGGTTCGAATTCACCGGCGATACCGCGCCGCGTTTTGCGAAATGCCCTGGCCACTGCTGCTCCCTACGCGTCCGCTGTCTGGAAAGTAGCCCACAGGCCGTACGAATGCATTGCCACCGTGTCACGCTCCGCCTGTTCGCGCGAACCGGTGGAGACAACCGATCTGCCCTGTTCGTGGACTTCCAGCATGAGGGTCCGCGCTTTCGCCTCGCTGTAACCAAAGTAGGTCTGGAAGACGTAGGTCACGTAGCTCATCAGGTTCACCGGGTCATTCCACACGATGACCACCCACGGAACGGCGGTGCCGGCTGCCAGATCTTCTTCCGTCTCCTCAAGCTGGTGGGTTTCGGGAATTACGCCAACACTCATGGTCTCCATTGTAGATTGGCGCATGGTTCTGCCTGCGCTGCGCTCTTCGAGGCACCCGGAGCGCGAACGGGGCTAGAGTTTTCCTGTGAGCCCACATCGAACCTGGCAGCACCCCAATTCCGCGCTCTACACGGACCACTACGAGCTGACAATGCTGCAGGCCTCCCTCCACTCGGGGGCCGCGCACCGCAGATCGGTCTTCGAAGTCTTCACCCGGCGGCTGCCCGAGGGCCGCCGCTACGGTGTCGTGGCAGGAACCGGGCGCCTGTTGGAGGGCCTGGCGCACTTTCGCTTCGGGCAGGAGCAGCTGGACGCTCTCCGCGCTGCCGGAGTCGTCGATGACACTACATTGGCCTGGCTGGCCGACTTCCGCTTCACCGGAAACATTTGGGGGTACGCCGAGGGCGAGGCATACTTCCCCTCCTCCCCCATCCTCATTGTGGAGGGCACGTTTGCTGAGGCCTGCATCCTCGAGACCTATCTGCTCTCGGTACTCAACCATGACAGCGCCATCGCCTCCGCCGCATCCCGTATGACCGGAGCAGCCGGGTCCCGCCCGTGCATTGAGATGGGTTCGCGGCGCACGCAGGAGGAGTCCGCGGTGGCAGCCGCCCGCGCAGCCATCATCGGTGGTTTCGCCACCACCTCCAATCTCGAGGCGGGACGCCGTTACGGCCTGCGCACCGTCGGTACCGCAGCGCACTCCTTCACGCTGCTACACGATTCGGAGCCCGAGGCCTTCGCGGCACAGGTGGCTGCCCTCGGAAAGGGCACGTCACTCCTCGTCGACACGTACGACGTCGAACAGGGCGTCCGTAACGCCGTCGCCGCCGGTGGGCCGGACCTGGGCGCAGTGCGCCTGGATTCCGGTGATCTCGTGGAGCAGGCCCGCTGGGTGCGGCAGCTGCTCGATGACCTGGGGAACCACCAGACGCGCATTGTGGTGACATCGGACCTTGATGAGTACGCGATCGGGCTGCTCGCCTCCGCTCCCGTAGACAGCTACGGTGTGGGCACGTCCCTCGTCACCGGCTCGGGCGCACCGACCGCCGGCATGGTGTACAAGCTGGTCAGCCGGACCGACGACGACGGCGCTTTCGTCTCCGTGGCGAAGGCGGCCAAGAACAAAACGTCAGTAGGCGGCCGCAAGTATGCGCTGCGACGCCTCAATGAGTCCGGCAGGGCGGTCGCAGAAGTCCTTGGCATCGGCAGCCACCCTTACGACGACGGCAATGACCGCACGCTGCTGCACCAGTTCGTGGCAGACGGCGAGGTGCTCCCCGGGTGGACAGGACCGGAGGGCGTGCAGCGCGCCGTCGAACGCCACCGCCAGTCCATGGCGGAGCTGCCCGGCTCCGTGATGCGACTGCAGCGCGGTGAGCCTGCCATTCCGACCGAATACGAGGAGTCCACATGACACGCGCACTGATCATCGTCGACGTACAGAACGATTTCTGCGAGGGCGGCTCGCTGGCCGTAGAGGGCGGTGCGGGCGTGGCCCAGGCACTCAGTGATTACATCGACGCACAAGGTTTCCACTACGACTACATCGTTGCCACCCAGGACTGGCATATCGATCCTGGTTCGCACTTCTCCGACCAGCCTGACTTCGTGGACTCATGGCCTGTGCACTGCGTTGCGGACCAGCCGGGCGCACAGTTCCATCCCGATCTGGACACCGAGAGCCTTGACGCCGTCTTCCGCAAGGGTCAGTACGAGGCGGCGTACTCGGGGTTCGAAGGCGTCCTGGCACCGGAAGACCAGGTACCTACCGGCGAGCGGAAGATGGATGCAGCCGTCCCGGCCGCGGCGGATGAAGCCGTCTCACTGGACGACTGGCTGCGCGAGAACGAGGTGGACGAAGTGGCGGTCGCCGGTCTGGCCGCGGACTACTGTGTACGGGCCACAGCGCTCGACGCTGTCGTGGCGGGGTACACCACGCGCCTCCTCGTGGATTACACACGGCCTGTCCACGCCGAGCGCCTCAGTGAGGTTCTTGCGGAGCTTGAGGACGCCGGGGTCGAGCTTCTCGAGTGATACAACCGGTCAGTGCGCTTGGGTCAGTGCACGTCGGTCAGTGCACGTCGGTCAGTGTACGTCGGTCAGTGTGCTTCGGTCAGTGCGCGTCTCACGTGCGGCCGATGAACCAGTCCTGCAGCTTCTTGAGCCGCCGCTGCAGCTGTTCCTCGTTTGCCTGCGCCACGGCCGGGCCTCCGCACGCCTTGCGGAGTTCCGAGTGCACCACCCCGTGGGGCATTCCGGAACGAGCGGACCACGCCGAGACATTCTTGGCGAGCTGACCGCGCAGCTCTGTGAGCTGGCGGTGGTCCATCACCTCGGGGACCGCGGGCTCGTGCGCGGCAACGGGGCGCCGTCGTCGTGATTGCTGCTCCTGCTGGCGCTGCCGCAGCAGGACGCCCACCTGATCCGCATCGAGCAGGCCCGGGATGCCGAGGAAGTCCAGTTCCTCCTCGCTGCCCATCTCGCCGCCGGTGCCGAACTCTCCGCCGTCGAACAGCACCCGGTCAAACGAAGCCTGGGATTCGAGGGCTTCGAACTTCTGCTTGGTCAGCTCACCGGAGGCTTTCTCCTCACGGTTGGCAGCCTCCATCAGCGCTTCCTCCGGCGCGAAGCCGTCCTCGTTGTTGTCCGGACGGTCCAGTGCGTGATCCCGCTCTACTTCGAGCTGATTTGCCAGCGCCATGAGGTTGGGCACTGACGGCAGGAAAACCGACGCGGTCTCCCCGCGCCGTCGGGCACGGACATACCGGCCGACTGCCTGGGCGAAAAACAGGGGCGTCGCCGTGGAGGTGGCATACACACCCACGGCCAAGCGCGGAACGTCCACGCCTTCGGACACCATGCGGACAGCGACCATCCAGCGCGTCTCACCGGCAGAGAAGTCTTCGATCTTTCCGGACGCCTTGGCATCATCGGACAGAATAACCGTGGGGGATTCGCCCGTGATCTTCTTCAACTGCCCGGCGTAGGCGCGTGCATCATCGTGATCGGTGGCGATCACCAGGCCGCCCGCGTCAGGAACAGCGCGGCGGACCTCTGTGAGGCGTCGGTCGGCCGCCGCCAGCACTGCAGGGATCCACTCGCCGTTGGGATTGAGGGCCGTCCGCCAGGCCTGGGCCGTGATGTCCTTGGTGACGGCCGCCTCACCCAGGGAAGCGGCCATTTCTTCTCCCGCGCTGGTCCGCCAGCGCATCTGTCCGGAGTAGGCCATAAAGATCACCGGACGGACTACGTGGTCCCGCAGCGCGTCACCGTACCCATACGTGTAGTCCGACCGTGAACGGCGGATGCCGTCGGCGTCTTCGGCGTACTCAACAAACGGGATGGCCGCTGTGTCTGAACGGAACGGGGTTCCCGTGAGGGCGAGCCGACGCGTTGCCGGCTCAAATGCCTCGCGGATACCGTCACCCCATGACAGTGCGTCGCCGCCGTGATGAATCTCATCGAGGATGACCAGCGTCTTCGCCGCTTCGGTCTTGGCCCGGTGCAACATGGGCTTGCTTGCGACCTGGGCGTAGGTCACGGCGACGCCGATGAAGCCCTCGCCGTGCCGGCCGTCAGCGTTGCGGAAGTTCGGGTCGATCGACAGGCCAACCTTGGCGGCGGCGTCAGACCATTGGCGCTTGAGGTGGTCGGTGGGAGCAACAACGACGATTCGGTTTACGATGCGCCGTTCCACCAACTCGGTAGCCACCCGGAGCGCGAACGTGGTTTTACCGGCTCCGGGAGTAGCCACAGCAAGGAAATCCTGTGGTGAGTTGGCGAAGTACTTTGCGAGCGCCTCTTCCTGCCACTGCCGCAACTTGGGTGCAGTGCCCCAGGCAGCGCGTTCCGGGTACGCGGGCGGAAGTGCCGGACCGGCGCCGAACAGTGCGTTATTGCTCACTCTTGGGACGGCACCTTTCCTGTGTGGGTTGTTGCTGGGAGGTGCTCCGATTCACCTCGCGCAGCCCTCAACCCGGCCACTATACCGACTACCGCGAACACGCACAGAGCCAGCCAGATTGCAACAAACACCGGTATCTGGCCCGGCGCTTCCGGGTCCCTCAGGAGCGCGAAAAGGCCGCCTGCGCCGGCTGTTCCGACTACTCCGCCAAGCTGGTCGGAGAGCTGCAGAGCCGCCGAGTTGCGGCCCTGCTCGTGCGGTGCAGAGAGCTTCAGGACAAGCACCGATGTGCTGGACAACGTAAGTCCCATGGCAAAGCCGGCAGCGCTCCACACCAAAACGAGCACCCAGAAGGGCACCTCGGCAGCTACGGCCAGCGCAAGGCCGCCGATACACACGGACAGCAGCGAGGCACCGATCACGAGCAGCCATTGACGGCGGAAACTCACCTTGGCCTGCACGAAGGAGCCCGCGCTCCAGCCGATCGCCGCAGCGCTCAACGCCAGACCCGCGGTGGAGGCGCTGAGGCCTCGAGCGGAGACCAACATCAGTGGAACAAACGCCTCCGCGCCGAAGAAGGCGACGGTCATCAGCCCGCGGGTTGCGATGACGCTCGGAAGACCCGGTGCCAGCCGGACCGTGCCGGCCGGCAGCAAGCGGGGGAAGGAAACGGCCGCGGCCGCCAGCCCCGCGACGCCCAACATCACCAGGAGCCAGGCAGCAACAGGATCGGCGAATCCGTCAGAGGCGATTTTGGTCAGTGCGAACTGCGCCGCAAAAACGCCGCCCGCCAGCAGTAATCCAGTTCCCGCATTCCTGCGTGCAGCCCTGTCCAGCGGCTCCGGCGAACCTGCCACTTTGAGCCGTTCTGTCCGCGGCCAGACCAGGAGGAATGCTGCAACGATGACAGGCGCCACACCAAGGAAGACCCAACGCCAGCTCGCCTGCTCTGCGAGGACACCGGCAACGTACGGTCCGATCAGCGAAGGGACGACCCACGCCGCCGCAAGCCAGCCGAAGACCACCGGCTGCATCCGCTGCGGATAAGCCTTGGCAATGATCACGTAGACGGCAACGATCATGAAGCCGCCGCCAAGGCCCGACACTGCGCGTCCGGCAGTCATGATCCAGAATGCCGGCGCGCTCCCGGACACCGCCAGACCGGCGATCATGAGGCCCATGCCGACGGCAAGTGCAGGGCGGGGTCCACGCCGGTCGCACCAGATCCCGCCCAGGACGCTGCCGAGCAGCGAGGCGGTCAGATACATGGAGAACGCGAGTCCGTAACTGGATACGCCGTTCAGTTCCGCTGCGACGGAGGGCATCGCCGTCACCACCGCCATGGCCTCGAAAGCGGCACAAGTGATGATGGCGATGACCCCGATTGTCAGGGGCCGCAGTGACGCCGACATCGCCCCGCTGCGCAGAGCCTGAGGGTGTGACATGGATTCCTCACGAGCATGCGAACGTCCGCCGGGATATGCCCGGCGGACGGATGGGAAAGGTGGCTAGGACTTGTCCCCTGGCCGCATCGAGTTATAAATTTCCTTGCATTCGGGGCACACCGGGAACTTCTCAGGATCCCTGCCCGGGGTCCAGACCTTGCCGCACAGTGCAATCACGGGTTCGCCGGAGAGAGCGGATTCCATGATTTTCTCTTTGCGTACGTAGTGGGCGAACCGTTCACGATCGCCGGGCTCAACTTCTTCACGCAGTTCTTCGCGTTCGATTGTGGCTGTGGACGTGCCGGAGTCCCCCGGCGCTCCGTGCGGGCTGTCGTCAAACGGGTCTGCAGGCATACTCATTCTTCCATTCTACTGCGCGGCACCCGGCACCCGCCCGGCCTACTTGTTGACGCTGACAGCCTGTAACAATTCCGGTCCGCGTTTGTCATACCAGGCTCCCCCAAGGCGGACACCTCCGATTAGCACTGCCGTCCCGAGTACCACTCCGGCGAGTAGTGTCAACCATCCGAGCACTGCGTCCCCAGTGACAAGATAGGCGATTGCGAGTGCGATTTCCGGCAGCAAAAGCACCATCAGGACCACCCAGCCGATCGCCTGGATGGCCAGCATCGAGAATCCCGTGCCGGGCGGTGTCTTGAACGGGCTTTCTCCCGGAAGCGGAACATTGTAGGTATAACGTGCCGAGAGAACGCTGGAGAAGCCGGCTCCCGTCAGCAGCGCTCCCAGGCTCAGCCCGAGCATCATGGGAAGATCCGCGAGCGATTCGCTCAACCAGAGCGGAACGATGGTGAAAACCAGCACCACGGGCAGTGCGAAAACCATCAGGGCGAGCACCCGGCCCGCGCGGTCGGCCGTGCCGCTGATTCCCGCCGAAAGGTGTAGCCAGAACGCCGTGTTGTCATATGAGATGTCAGCCGAAATGGACCAGGCGAGCAGGAACGCTGTGATGGGGCCCAGATAGTTGAGCAGGGACAGGTCACCGGAATCTCGGCTGATGAACCAGAGCAGAATCGGCAGCAGCGGCACAACGATGACGGATGCCGCATACCGTGGGTCGCGGATCCAGTAGGTGAAGGCCCGCGCTGCCACCGCGCCGGTCGGCGTTCCGGGAAAGCGTGCGAACAGGCCGAGGTTACCCGCCCCTTTACGGGTGACCGCGTTATAGGGCGGCGTAACCAGTGCATGGCTGAGGCTCTTGTGCCAGAGGTAGGCCAACCCGGCGATGGTTCCGATACCGATGCAGAAACGCGCCACCGCAGTCAGCGCATCCCCGGCAGCGAGGTCGGCTGGAACGGCAACGAACACGCCGAGCGGCGTCCACGCGAGGATGTCCGCAAGCTCCCCCGCGAACTCCGGCGAGTTCTGGAAGCCGGCAGTGATCCCGGCGAAGATCGGACCGAGAAGGATCAGCGGAATGATCGCAACCGTCGAACTGAGGTCCTTGAAGCGCCGCGAGGAGGAAAGCGCCGTGCCCGCCGTCGTGATCAGGCGGGAACCTACGATACACAGCAGGACAGCGCAAAGCGCGCAGACTATCGCTGCAACAGCTGCTGCCGGATACCGTATCCAGGTCAGCGCCAGGGTGAGGAACGCAACGAGGGTCACGATCCCGGGGATGCCTATCACCCCGCCCAGGGCGAGGCCGGCCATGAGCTGGCGCATGGGTACTGCAAACGTGACAAACCGGGCCGGGTCAAGCGTCATGTCCACCCCGGAGGCAACGAGAGGAATCACCAGCCAGCCGAGAACGGCGGCGGATCCGCCCAGCACAGCGACGGTCCGCATCAGGTCGAGGTCGAGCGTACCGAGGACGATCAGCCCCGCCACGATCAGTCCGAGCAGACCAAGACCGTAGAGACCACCGAGAACGACGCCGACCAACTGCCAGGTGCTGCGACGAAGGGAATTGCGCAGGAGTAGAAGCTTGAGTTTCAGGAGGTGCGCAACCACGACAACCCCTCCGCGGTGTTCCTGCCTCCGACAAGCTCCACGAACCGGTCCTCCAGGCTCGCGCCGCCGCGCACAGCATCGACCGTCCCCGCCGCCAGCACGGTACCGGAGGCGATAACCGCCACATGGTCACACATCCGCTGAACCAGGTCCATGACGTGACTCGACACGATGACGGTGCCGCCGGAAGCCACGTAAGTAGCAAGGATGTCCCGGATATTGGCCGCTGAGACCGGATCGACGGACTCGAACGGCTCATCGAGCACGAGGAGTCTTGGTGCATGGACAAGTGCCGACGCGAGCGCAATCTTCTTCGTCATGCCTGCCGAGTAGTCCACGACAAGCGTTCCTGCGTCCTGTGCGAGGTCGAGCGCCCGCAGGAGGTCTGCCACTCTTCCAGCGACCTCGTCCCGGTCCATCCCTCGAAGCAGGCCCGCGTAGGTGACCAGCTGTTCACCGGTCAGGCGGTCGAAGAGCCGGACGCCGTCCGGCAGGATGCCCATCAGCCGTTTGGCGTCCAACGGGCTTTCCCACACATCGACGCCATGCACCCATGCCTGCCCGTAGTCAGGGCGCAGCAGTCCCGTAGCCATCGACAACGTTGTGGTCTTACCGGCGCCGTTCGGTCCGACGAGCCCGTAGAAGGAGCCTGCCGGAACATCAAGGTCAATGCCGTTGACTGCAACCTTCTCGCCGAAGCGCTTCGCAAGTCCGCGCAGCACCAGGGCGGGCCTGCCCGCCGACGTCGAGCCACCGGCGGGCGGCTGGAGCGGTTCCTGGGCAGGCGGTGGCTCAGAAGGAGAATGGGAAGTCATACGTCAACGCTAACAACGGCGTCGGCGCTTGTTCGTCATCCGAAAGGACTAAAAACGGACGCACGGCGAGGATGGAGCAGGCGATTAGAACAGCGCCCTCGCCAGTGCGCTCCGCGCCTTGTTCACCCTAGGGTCAGTAGGACCGACGATGTCGAACAACTCAAGGAGGCGAACCCGCGCGGACTCCCGGTCCCCACCGGCACTGCGTGCGATGAAAGTGGTCAGTCGAGCAAACGCATCTTCGACATGTCCGCCCGAGAGGTCAAGATCCGCAACAGCGAGCTGCGCTTCGAGGGAATCGGGAGCTTCCGCCGCTGACGCGCGAACAGCGGTGGCGTCAGCGTCCTGAAGCCGCTGCATGAGCTGCACCTGGGCGAGCCCTGATTTTGCATCGGTGTCGGCCGGCTGCTCGGCAAGCGCCTTGCGATAGGCCGCGGCAGCTGTTGCGTAGTCGCCTGCTTCGATGGCGTCGAACGCTTCCTGATGCAGCGGCGGCAACGGCTCCTCGGCCGGCTCCCCGGTGGAAGTCGGCTCCTCGCCCGGAGAGTCATTGAGCGAACCACTCACGCCATTGGCCTGTGCGACCTTGAGCAGCTCGTCCACGTAGGTTCTGATCTGCGGTTCCGCGAGCGGGCCTTCGAACAGGGGTACGGGCTGCCCCTTGAGGACGCCAACGAGCGTGGGGACGCCCTGCACCTGAAAGGCCTGCGCAATCCCCGGCTGCGAATCGAAGTCCGCGCGCGCGAGCAGGATCCTGCCTGCCTGTTCCACTGCAATAGCCTCAAGGGCGTAGAGGACCTGCGCCGAATGTTCGCTCCAGGACGCGCTGATCGCAACGATCACCGGCACCTGCGCAGACAACTGCACCAGCTGCGGGAAAACCTGCTCCGTTACGTCGACGATGTACGGGCTACCGCCTGCCGCTGGACCTGCGGAACCGGGGCCTTCAGCGGCGGGACCGCCCTGGCTTCCGGCCGCTCCGCCAGCCGACTGCGCTCGGGCCTTCAGTGCGGAAAGATCGACGGCGCCGCGCAAATTCATGGACGATGGCGCGGGGCCGCCCGGGATATTCGGAATGCTCATGCTTTCACCTTATTACTGGGGCTGGACCCATGGGCAACTCACGCCCATGGCAATGGCGGTCGTCAACGCAGTTCAGCGGAAAGGAGCTGCTGGGCAGCACCGATCACAGTAATCTTCTTCTCGCTGCCTGCAGCCGGGACGTACATCATCACCGCTTCGCCATACCGGACGTCGATGCCTTCCTCGGTGGACTCCTCGCCGGTGAGCGTCTCATAGACCGTTCCCTCCAGTGCGATCGAGTCGCCGGGGCCTTCCGGAACGCTGCTGTAAGTGTGCTCGAGGTATCCGAATACCATCGCTCCACCGTCACCGGTGGAGATAGCACTGGTGTGCTCGGCAACCGGCTCGTGGGTGAAAGTGATCTCGGCCGAATCATTCCCGGCGTCGGCTACAACGTCGGATTGGAAAGAGGTGATCGCGTCCGCGAAGGAGTTGGGTTCGAACGTCCCCGCGTTGCCGCCGTCCGGACTGGTCAGATAATCGGCGATTGCAGCAACCGCGTCCTGAGGAGAGGCAACGAGGTCCTCTCCGCCGTCGACCGGTATCTCCTGGAGCCCCTCCGGCGATCCCGCCGTAGGGAAGGTCGTGCCCGGCAGCATCTGGATAGAGGAGGTGAGCCTGTAATTGGACCGGGGATCCTCCTGGACAAGCACGAGGGCCTGCGGCACCGGGTTCGACTCCCCCTGCGTCAGCGCGACGACGGTGCGCGGCCAGTCATTTCCTGTGGGGATCATGCTCGCGAGTACCGGATCCGCAGCTACCGGCGTGGGTGCCGGCACATCGTCCGCCTGCGAACGGACGGAGTAGTTTGCGGTTCGCAGAGTTGCGGCGGCACCTGCGACACGCTGCTCAAGCAGCGTAGCGTCCGCGGCAGCGTCAGCCTCTGTCACGGAGGTGGCTACTGTTGCGAGGATCCGGTCCAGCTGGCTCTCGAGGAGAACCGGGTATTGCGTACCCTCTGCTTCCTCGGCCGGCGTTGCTTCCTCGGCCGGCGTTGCTTCCTCGCCCGGCGCTGACTCGCCCGGCGTTGCAGATTCGGATTCCGACGCAGTACCCACGGCCGTACCGGTCAAGCCAAGCGCGGCGGCCAGACCCAGTGCTGCCAACGGACGGACCTGGTGAGCAGAAAAGGCGGTTCCACGGCCTTGGCGGTGCGCCTGCTGGCGTGCGTAGGCGCGGGAGCCGACGGTGGCCGGTTCCCGCCGGGTCTTGCGCGGCTTGATGAAGGCAAGTGCGATCCCGAGAACCAACAGCAGAGCGCCGAGGATCAGTAACGGAACCGCCCAGGGAGTCGCCGTGTCGTTGGGGCTGGTGATTGAGACAGCAGTGGGCGCAGGATTTTCGCCGTCAGCAGCGATCAGGATGGACCACTCACCCTCCCCCGGGTCCAGCCAACGATGGGTCAAAGTACCGTCAGCGGTCTCCTCGCTTGTCCACAGATCAGACCCCGAAGGGTTCGGAACCGACTCTACGCCCTCCGTAAACTCGGTGAGCAGTTGATCCTCTCCTACGCCCGTGACCGTCAGGTGTGCTGCATCCGCCACCCAGGCATCGACGTCGGACGCCCTGCCCACGGCAAGAGTGAACGTGCCCTCCGACTGGACCGTGATGTCCATCTCGCCGTCGTCTGCCTCCTTGGCGCCGGCATCGATCACTGTGACCGGACCGCTGCGAACGTCTGCGGGGACGCCGACCGTTACCGTCTCCGACGGCGCCCACCACGTGAGCTGACCGATACCCAGTACGACGAGCAACGCACCGATCACCATGATCGGAGCAGCAAGAGGAAAGCGCACGCGAGAAACCTAACGTTGGATTGAGTCAAGCCCGAGCATTACCCCGAGAATCGGACCAGATCCCATCGTAACGAAAATGCACCCAGCGGACCCGTCGGCCGCCGACGCCTGCGAGGACCCCCTTGACAACGCGCGGCGCCGCCCAGGAGTTTCCGGCGGAGGGCCCGCCGCTCCTGTTACTGTTTCGCTAGTCATGCATCCGGCGCTGCAGCGCCAACAGGCAAATGAAAGCGGACATACGTGAGTGAACCCGAAGACGTGCCGATCAGCGAGCCGCTGCCTCGCCCGGTATCGTCAGTGAACTCCGCGCCGGAGGCTCCCCGCGTAGAAGAACCTGCACCGCGCGTCGAGGTGCGCCGGCGGGGGCTGGGCTTCGCCTTGGCACGCCTGCGGCACCTGGTGCCCGTGGCGCAGCCCCGGCCGCGGTTCGAATTCCCGCCCGAACGCGGCGAGGAGGTGCCCGTCGACGAGTCAGTCAGCATCAGCGACGATCGCCTCAAGTTCGGTGGCCCGCAGCCGCGATCGATGCGCCAGCATCCAATTCACTTCGGCTTCATGGCGAGCGTCGGTGCAGGGCTTGCGCTACTGGCATACTTCATGATCACCAATGTCGGCCAGCTTCTTGTCTGGATCGGCGCAGCGCTTTTCATAGCACTCGGGCTCGACCCCATCGTTCGCTGGCTTGAGAACCGAAACGTGCCCCGCCCCGCCGGCATCACTTTGGCCTTGGTGATGCTTGTTGGCATCATCGTGGGTTTCTTTGCGGTCCTGATCCCGACGATTGTCTCGCAGACCGCCCAACTGGTCGAACGCGCGCCCGGTTACGCGCGGGAGTTCCTGGCGTCCGACTTCTTCCAGACGGTTGACCAGCAGTTCGAGGTACGGGAACGCGCAACCGAGGAAGTCAACAGGTTTTTCGCCAACTCGGAAGCGGTCGGCGGCATCTTCGGCGGTGTTCTGGGTGTGGGCACCGTAATCCTCAACAGCCTGTTCGGCGTTCTCGTGATTCTGGTGCTCACGCTGTACTTCCTCGCATCGCTGCCCGCGATGAAGAAATGGGCGTACCGTCTTGCTCCCCGCTCGCGCCGGCCCCGGGTCGAGCGGCTCGCCGAGGAGATCACCCGCAGTGTGGGCAACTACGTCATCGGCCAGGCCTGCGTGGCCCTGCTGAACGCAACCTTCGCCTTCATCTTCATGACCATCGCGGATGTGCCGTTCTCGGTACTGCTTGCTTTCGTCGTGGCAATGCTCGCATTCATACCGTTGGTCGGCGCGGTGATTGCCGCCGTCGTCGTCAGTCTGGTGGCGCTCACCGTGGGCTGGCAGACCGCAGCGCTGTTCGCAGTGCTGTACGTTGCCTATCTCCAGGTAGAGGCGTACTTCATCTCTCCGCGGATCATGCAGAAGGCTGTGGCGGTACCCGGCGCGATCGCCGTCATCGCGGTGATTGCGGGCGGGAGCCTGCTCGGAGTGCTCGGCGCCCTCATCGCCATTCCGCTGGCAGCCGGCGCGATGCTGCTTTTGAAGGAAGTCTTCATCGCCCGCCAGGACAACCAGTAGCGGCAGGTCCAGCTGCCGAAGGCGCTAGTCAGCCCGTGCCGTGGGTCCGTTCCATTCTGTTGCCAGGGCACCAGGCTTACCGAGTACGACGGCGGCGACCTCCTCCAGTACGCGGCTCACGTACTTCTCCCCCACCCACAGGTGCTTGGCGCCGTCCACCCCGGTTACCCGGGCCTGCGGCACCCGGGCGAAGCGGCTAACCGCCTCCGGCGGCTGAAGGTAGTCGTCGTGCTCGGGAACGAGGACATGCAGGGGCAGCTCCGCTTCCGCCCAGGAGTCGAGATCTGCGTCCGTGGCCCTGTGCAGCGGCGGAGACAGCAGGACGGCGCCCTCGATGTACTCGGCGACCGGCTCCCTCGCCCCATATTTCAGGCACAGCTCTGTGCCGAAGCTCCAGCCGACCAGCCAGACGTTGGTCAGGCCCTCGTTGACCACCCACTGCACCGCAGCCTGCAGGTCATGCTGCTCCAGGCCGCCGCCGTCGAACTCCCCGTCACTGCACCCCCGAGGTGAGCAGGTGCCCCGGGTGTTGAATCTGAGCACCGCGATGTCCGCCAGCGCCGGCAACCGAAATGAGGCCTTCCGGTAGACGTGGGAGTCCATGAAACCGCCTGCTGTCGGCAAGGGATGCAAAGTCACGAGCGTTGCAGCCGGGACCCTACCCACAGGTGCGGCAAACTCGCCCACCAGCGTCTTGCCATCCGCCGTCGTCAGTTCGATATTTCGGCGGTCAGCAGGCAAGACCGTACCCGCCCTGATTTCGGCCGGTTCGGAACTTTCGGAAAACTGGTACGCGGGCTCTGAGCTGGTCACCTGATCCAGTCTACTTACCCCGACCGGCGGGTACGCCAGCACGCCAGATGCCAATGCCGCCGGTCGGCCAGCGCAGTCTCGGCTCCGAACAGCGAGTCTTCCTGCCACGCCACCAGATGGGCGACGCCGGGTGGAATGTCCCGGTGGCAGCCGGGACACAGATAGTGCTTGGAAGCGTTCTGTTCGGTGATTCGCCGCACCGACCAGACGCCGTCACGACCGGATTCCCTCGTGGGAATGCCCGCCCTGGCCCGCTCCAGATCGAGCTCCGGCGCCTCGGACCACTTGCGGCGCGGCTGGGCGCGCGACTTCCTCGGCTGGTTCGAACGGGGCATGGATCAAGTCTGCACCGGGCGCCCTGAGAACGGGAAACTGCCCTGGGGCGGGTAGTGTGCACAGGGTGCGTTTAGTCATTGCCCGCTGCTCCGTCGATTACATCGGACGCCTCCGCGCCCATCTTCCCCTCGCGACCAGACTGCTCATGGTCAAGGCGGACGGCTCGGTTCTGGTCCATTCCGACGGCGGCTCCTACAAGCCGCTGAACTGGATGAGCCCGCCTGCCACCGTGAGGATCCTCGAGCCGGCAGCCGAGGATGCCGAGCTGGGGGTCACCGAAACCTGGAACGTCCAGCATGCCAAGAGCGATGACCGCCTGGTCATCAGCATCCATGAGCTACTGCATGAAAGTTCGCATGATCTCGGCGTGGACCCCGGCCTGATCAAGGACGGCGTCGAAGCAGACCTGCAGCGGCTGCTCGCGGAGCAGATCAGCCTTCTCGGCGACGGCTACTCGCTCATCCGCCGCGAATACATGACCGCAATTGGTCCGGTGGATATTCTTGCCCGGGACGGCGAGGGCCGCACGGTCGCCATTGAGCTGAAGCGCCGTGGCGATATTGACGGTGTCGAACAACTCACCCGGTACCTCGAACTACTGAACCGCAATCCGCTGATGGCTCCGGTCAAAGGCATTTTCGCGGCACAGCAGATCAAGCCCCAGGCGCGGGTGCTGGCTCAAGACCGGGGAATCGATTGCCTGACACTTGACTATGATGCAATGCGCGGTGTTGACGATGCGGATTCGCGCCTGTTCTAACCGCTGTCCGGATCTGGGGGACCGCGGTGACGGTTTGAACCGCTTACCGCAATCCTGAGCATCCGGATATTCGAATTCCCGCTTAACAATCGGTTTAATCGTCGGAATGTCCGTTGACCAGCCCATACGGCTATGTGATGCTTATTTCAGTCTTTGTGTACGTGGTTTTCATGCTCGCAAGACAGGTTGCGAGCGTGAAGCTTGTCGTAGGTGCAGGGTCGTTCTTGTCCTCGATGGAATTCACGCGAAGTAACTCGCGGTCGGCATACAGTGTGTCGATTCAGAAATATGTTCCATTATGAGGAGAAATATAAATGGCACAGGGAACCGTCAAGTGGTTCAACGCTGAAAAGGGCTTCGGCTTCATCACGCCGGACGACTCCGAGGGCGATGTCTTTGTTCACTACTCCGAGATCCAGACCGGAGGATTCCGGAGCCTCGATGAAAATCAGCGAGTACAGTTCGAGATCGGCCAGGGCGCCAAGGGTCCCCAGGCTACAGGCGTCACCGCGCTGTAACTCGAGTTGAAGCACATAGTTTGGGCCCCCACTTGTGCGGGGGCCCAAACTATTTAACTGGTTCCTGCTGCCCTGCCGTGCACGAACATCAGCGCCACGTACCGATGCCTATCACCGGGCCTGCTTCCAACCAGGAGGACAAACCGGCATAGACGTCGAACTTCATCGCGAGAAGCACCTCGGTCCCCTCGTAACTCAGCGTCACCACTATTGCCCCCGGCTGGATACGGGCCTTTTCCACCTCAGTGGGCTGACGCCAGCCTTTCAGTTCGAGCGAGCTGCGTAGGTACCGCTGACGGGGTCGTGGGCTGAGCGAGACCAGCCGTAACCACTCAAGGTGCTTGTCTGTATAACGACAAACCCCCATCCGCCAGCCCTTGCTCGGGAGGCGGATGGAGGCGTCGAAGGTTCCCAGCGCGGTGCGCAACTGAAAGCGGCGCAGACAAAAAGCACCGACCATGAAGACCAGCAGGGCAAAGAGCGCAGCAAGCGAGATGAACGTGATACCGATGCCGTCCATCAGGCCTTACGCTACTTAGCGTCTGCGGTCACTGAACCGCCGATCCTGGCATTGTCGGCAACAATAACCACACGGTTGCTGTCCACTGAGAAGAAGCCGCCATCAACGCCGACGATGAGCCGTTCGCCGGAGACCGGCTGGATGGCGAGCTCTCCTTCTGCGAGGATCGCGAGCACCGGAGAGTGTCCGGGAAGGATCCCGATCTCGCCGTCAGCAGTGCGGCCCTTGACCATGGTCGCCGCGCCGGACCACACGAAGTGGTCCGCCGCGACGATTTCGACTTCGAGTTCAGCCATGGAGCTTACTTTCCGCTCTGCTCTTGAATCCGTGCCCACTGACGCTCGACGTCGTCAAGACCGCCGATGTTGAAGAACGCCTGCTCGGCAATGTGGTCGAGATCGCCGTTGGCGATGGCGTTGAAGCCCTCGATCGTGTCCTTGATGCTCACGGTCGAGCCCTCGACACCGGTGAACTGCTTTGCCGTGTAGGTGTTCTGCGACAGGAACTGCTGGATGCGGCGTGCGCGCGAAACAACAATCTTGTCTTCTTCGGACAGCTCATCGACACCGAGGATGGCGATGATGTCCTGGAGTTCCTTGTTCTTCTGCAGGATCTGCTTGACGCGCACAGCGGTGTTGTAGTGATCGTGACCGATGTACTGCGGATCGAGGATCCGCGACGTGGAGGTCAGCGGATCGATGGCCGGGTACAGACCGCGTGAAGCGATCTCACGCGACAGTTCCGTGGTTGCATCGAGGTGCGCGAACGTGGTGGCCGGGGCCGGGTCCGTGTAGTCATCCGCCGGCACGTAAATGGCCTGCATCGAAGTGATGGAGTGGCCCTTGGTGGACGTGATGCGCTCCTGGAGGAGGCCCATCTCATCTGCCAGGTTGGGCTGGTAGCCCACGGCCGACGGCATGCGGCCCAGCAGGGTCGACACCTCGGAACCTGCCTGGGTGAAACGGAAGATGTTGTCGATGAAGAGCAGCACGTCCTGCTTCTGAACATCGCGGAAGTATTCCGCCATGGTGAGTGCGGACAGCGCAACCCGCAGGCGCGTGCCTGGCGGCTCATCCATCTGACCGAAGACAAGGGCGGTGTCCTTCAAGACGCCGGCCTCTTCCATTTCGACCCAGAGGTCGTTTCCTTCACGGGTACGCTCACCGACGCCGGCGAAGACCGAGGTACCACCGAAGTTGCGTGCCACGCGGGTGATCATTTCCTGGATCAGCACCGTCTTGCCCACTCCGGCACCGCCGAAGAGACCGATCTTTCCACCCTTGATGTAGGGGGTAAGAAGGTCAATGCTCTTGATTCCGGTTTCAAGCATCTCGGTGGAGCCCTCAAGCGAGGCGAAGGAGGGAGCCTTGCGGTGGATTGGCCAGCGCTCGGTGATCTCCAGCTGCGATTCCTCGACGTCGAGCGGCTTGCCCAGAACGTTGAAGATGTGGCCCTTCACGACGTCTCCGACGGGAACCGAAATGGCAGAGCCGGTGTCCTGAACGGTGGTACCGCGCACCAGGCCGTCGGTCGCCTGCAGGGAGATCGCACGCACGAGATTGTCGCCCAGATGCTGCGAGGTCTCGAAGGTGATCATGCGCGTCTCACCGTTGAGGGTCACCTCGGTGGTCAGCGCATTGTAGATGGCGGGAATGGCGTCAGCCGGAAACTCAACGTCGACAACCGGGCCGATGACACGGGCTATGCGGCCGGTCGCGCCGGGGGCAACTGAGTCCGTACTGTTCTCAACAGTCTGGGCAGTCATCTCTCTCACTTCATTCAGTAGATGGCGTGGTGCTAATGGTAGTGCGGTTGGGAACCCCGTGGGGTCCGCGGAGGCCGGGGGGGGTCAGGACGCGCTTAGTGCGTCCGCACCTGCCACGATCTCCGAAAGCTCCTGCGTGATTTCCGCCTGGCGGGCGGTGTTGCGAAGGCGCGTGTACTTTTTGATCAGTTCGGTCGCGTTGTCGCCCGCCGACTTCATGGCACGCTGGCGTGCTGCGAGCTCGCTCGCAGCCGCCTGAAGCAGCGCTGCGAAGATCCGGGACTCGATGTACCGCGGAAGCAGCGCATCAAGAACTCTTTCGGGTTCCGGCTCGTACTCGTACAGGGGAAGGATGTCCGACTCGCTCGCTGCTTCCTCTTCGACAACCTCAAGCGGCAGAAGACGAATGACCGTCGGTTCCTGGGTGACCATCGAACGGAAACGCGTGTAGACGACGTGGATCTCGTCAACACCACCGTCCTCGAAGTCGGTTCCGAACTGCTCCAGAAGCACGGCGCCAACCTCACGCGCGGTCTCGAACTCGGGCGCATCCGTGCCGCCCGTCCAGACCTGCTCGTAGGGACGACCGCGGAAATCAAAGTACGCCTGGGCTTTCCGGCCGATCAGATAGGTCTTGACTTCCTTACCCTCCTCGCGGAGAAGCTCAAGGAGAGCTTCCGCCTGCTTCAGCACAGTGGCCGAGTAGGAGCCCGCCAGGCCTCTGTCCGAGGTCATGATGAGCACTGCCGCCCGCCGGATCTGCTCCGGCTCGGTGGTCAGTGGGTGATCAATCTCGGACTGCGACGCAACAGCGGAAACCGCACGGGTGATGGCATTGGCATAGGGCAGTGACGACGACACGCGGGCGCGTGCCTTGCCAATGCGAGAGGTGGCGATCAGTTCCATCGCCTTGAAGATCTTCCGCATCGACGTCGTCGACACGATCTTCTGGCGGTAGACCCGGATCTGGGCTCCCATACTTGTCCTTTCCTTCGTAGTCCCTATGAAAGGAACTACGGTTCAGGCATCGGGCGTTCGCGCGCGGTGCGCGCGAACGCCCGCGCCGTTAGCGCTTCTGCTTGACGATCTTTTCCTGGTCCACGGAGCCCTCATCGAGTGGGCTGTGTTCCTCGTGGCCTGCGACAAGACCATCATGACCTTCGCCGAAGAACCCCTGCTTGAAGTCCGTGATGTGGGACTTGAGCTCATCCACAGTGGAGTCTTCGAGCTTATTGGTCTGCGCCAGCGTGGTCAGCACTGAGGACTTGTGGCGCAGGTGCTCCAGGAACTGGGACTCGAACTTGCGGATGTCCTCAACCGGTACATCGTCAAGGTACCCATTGGTGCCGGCCCAGATCGAAACGACCTGCTCCTCCATGGGGAACGGCGCGTACTGGCCCTGCTTCAGCAACTCCATGAGGCGTGCCCCGCGGGTCAGCTGCTGACGGGAGGCAGCGTCCAGGTCCGAAGCGAACATGGCGAACGCCTGCATGTCACGGTACTGGGCGAGATCGAGTTTCAACGTACCCGAAACCTTCTTCATTGCCTTCACCTGCGCGGCACCGCCCACGCGGGACACGGACACACCGACATCAACGGCGGGCCGCTGGTTGGCGTTGAACAGGTCTGACTGAAGGAAGATCTGACCATCAGTAATGGAGATGACGTTGGTCGGGATGTAGGCCGACACGTCGTTCGCCTTGGTTTCGACCAACGGAAGGCCGGTCATCGAACCTGCGCCCAACTCGTCCGAGAGCTTCGCGCAACGCTCCAGCAAGCGGGAGTGCAGGTAGAACACGTCGCCCGGGTAGGCTTCGCGTCCTGGCGGGCGGCGCAGCAGCAGCGACACCGCGCGGTAGGCCTCAGCCTGCTTGGAGAGATCATCAAAGATGATCAGTACGTGCTTGCCGCCGTACATCCAGTGCTGGCCGATGGCTGAACCCGCGTAGGGAGCAAGGTACTTGAAGCCGGCCGGGTCCGAGGCAGGCGACGCCACGATGGTGGTGTACTCCAGGGCGCCCTTGTCCTCCAACGTCTGGCGAACGGCCGCGATGGTCGAAGCCTTCTGGCCGATGGCGACGTAGATGCAGCGGACCTGCTTCTGCACGTCTCCGGATGCCCAGTTGGCCTTCTGGTTGATGATGGTGTCGACGGCGATGGCCGTCTTGCCGGTCTGGCGGTCACCGATGATGAGCTGGCGCTGTCCGCGGCCGATCGGGATCATGGCGTCGATGGCCTTGAGGCCGGTCTGCATCGGCTCGTGCACCGACTTGCGCTGCGTTACGCCCGGCGCCTGGAGCTCAAGTGCACGACGCGCCTCTGCCTTAATCTCACCGAGGTCGTCGATCGGCTGCCCAAGGGGGTCAACCACACGGCCAAGGAAGGCGTCGCCCACGGGAACGGAGAGAATCTCTCCGGTCCGGTGTACTTCCTGACCTTCTTCGATACCGGTGTAGTCACCGAGGACAACGACACCGATTTCACGGGTGTCGAGGTTCTGGGCGAGGCCCAGCGTGCCGTCTTCGAAACGCAGCAGCTCGTTTGCCATGACCGAGGGAAGTCCCTCTACCCTGGCGATGCCGTCGCTCGCGGATGTTACGCGGCCAACTTCGACCCGCTCCGCGTTTCCGGGTTCGTAGGACGCCGCGAACTCGTTCAACGCATTACGGACGTCGTCGGCGTTGATGGTCAATTCGGCCATCTGCAGTCCCTGCTCTCCTGTGTTGTGACCACCGCCGGTAAGCGGTGACCGTTTTGTTTTCGTCTGTAGTCGAAGCCCGCGAGCTTCAGCGTTGCCTTGTCCGCAGCTAAACGGCCATCTTTCGACGGAGTTCGGACAGACGGCTTACCGCCGTGGCGTCAACCACTTCGTCTCCCACCTTCACGCGAACGCCGCCCACGAGGGACGGATCCACGCTGACATTGACCTTGAGGTCTCGCCCGTAGAGCGCATTCAGCCCTGCCTGGAGCCGGGCCAATTGCTCGTCCGACAGCGGACGGGTAACGCTGACGGTAGCAATCCAGCGCTCCTGGCGCAGTGCAACAAGCTCGACAAAGCGTTCAACCAACGCCGACGGCCGCAGGCCACGCGGCGACAGAACCGCCTGACGGATCAGAAGCCTGGCTTCATCTCCGGCCGAGGGAACGAGCTTCAGCGCAAGGGCCACTTTCGCTGATCCTTCTGCCTGGGGTTCAGACAATGCGCGCTGCAGATCGTGGTTCGAGCCAACGACGCTCAGGAATGAGAAGAGATCGTTCTCAAGTCCCTCGAGCCCTCGGATTCCCTGTCCCCTGTTTTCGGCCACCGCAATAGCGACGGTTGCGGCGAGCGCTTCCAGTGCGTCACCGATGTCGCGGGGCTTGGCCCAGCGGCGGGCAACGAGGTCGCGAACGATGTCCGACGCCTCCGGCGAAATCCGTCCAGCGAACAACCGCGTGGACAAAGCAACCTTCTGCTCGCCGTCGCGATTCGGGTCAGTGACGGCGCGGCGGAGCCCGGCGTTCGAATCGAGTGTGTCCAGCACACCGAACAATTCCTCGGCCAGCGTCAGCGATGCTGTGCCGAGACGAGGCTCAAGTTCCTGCCGCGCCGCCGTGAGGGACTGGCTTGATACGCCTGCCATTATTTGGCTGCACCTGCGCTCTGGGTAGCGGACTGCGCCTCCAGGTCAGCGAGGAAGCGGTCGACAACGCGTGCAGAGCGCGCGTCATCAGCCAGGGACTCGCCGACAATTCGGCTGGCCAGATCAGTGGCAAGGGTTCCGACGTCAGCCCGCAGTGAGACAGCAGCTGCCTGACGGTCGGCCTCGATTTGTGCCTCAGCCTGCGCGGAGATGCGGTTCGCCTCGGCGACTGCCTTCTCCTTGAGCTCAGCCAGGATCTGGGCGCCCTCAGCACGTGCTTCCTCGCGGATGCGATTCGCCTCGGTGCGAGCGTCGACCAGCTGCTGCTTGTACTCCTCGCGTGCCGCGTTGGCCTCAGCCTGTGCGGCCTCCGCCTTTGCGATGCCACCCTCAATGGCTTCAGTCCGCTCTGCAAACGTCTTCTCAAACGCCGGCATGACGAACTTGATAACGATGTACATCAGTACAGCGAACCCTGCGACCGTAACCAATAGTTCCCATAGGTTCGGTGCGAGGGGACTTTCAGCTGCAAGTATGACTGCGCTATCCATGTTGTTTCACCCGTCTTTCTACCACTAGTCCGTTTGGTCAGCCAGCGACTCTTCTAGAGAACGAAGGCGAAGACCAGACCGAGGATTGCGAGGGCTTCGGTCAGTGCCAGGCCAAGGAATGCGATTGGCTGCAGTACACGCTGCGCCTCCGGCTGACGAGCAACACCGTTGATGTACGCGGCGAACACGAGGCCCACACCGATACCACCGCCGATTGCGGAGAGACCGTAGCCTACGAGGTTGATGTTGCCGTTGATAATGCCTTCCATTTTCTTCCTTTCAAGATGCCGCGCTATGCCGGCAGGTTGGTTGGGATCATCCCCAGCGGGGAAGACTTTTGTTAGGTATTAGTGGGCGTCCGCATGAAGGGCGCCCTCGATGTAGATCGCGGCCAGCAGGGTGAAAACGTAGGCCTGGAGAACCATGATCAAAGCTTCGAGCATGTACATGGCAACCGCGCCGCCAAGAACCAAAACTCCGGTTCCCTGCAGGAGGATGTTGCCGGACAGGGTCATGAATTCGATCGCGCTGCCGGCCAACATCACGATGAGGTGACCTGCCAGCATGGTTGCGAACAAACGGAGGGAGTGGGTGACCGGACGAACCAGGAAGTTCGAAATGATCTCGATCGGAACTACCAGCGGCATGATGTACCACGGCACTCCGGAGGGAACCACGGCGAGCTTGAAGTAGCGCAGGCCATGCTTCTTCACGCCGACGGCAATCCAGAGGATGTAGAAGATGGCCGCGATCGCGTACGCGCTGCCAGGGTGGGAGAAAGTGGGGATTTGAAGCAGCGGGACCGCACCGAAGATGTTGTTCACGAGGATAAAGAAGAACGCGGTGAAGAGCCACGGCACATACTTCATGTACTCGCGTCCGCCGATGATGTCCTTGCCGATGGAGTTACGCACGAAGCCGTACGCGGCTTCTCCGAGGAACTGCATCTTGCCCGGAACAAGTTGACCACGGCGGGAGGCTATATAGAAAAATGCGCCGATGAGGATGACCGACAGGATGACCAGCAGCATCTGCTTGCCGAAGCCTGGCGCGAACCAAACGCCATATTCACTATTCCAGGGAAGAATGTTCGGCGGGTGCGCTTCTTCAATCGTGGGTGGGACAAAGCCCTCTTCAGTGGTGGTTTGAGCGGGGAGCGCAAGCGCGATCAACGCGTTTCCTCTCTGCAGTGTCCATCGTTGGGCGGAGTTGGATCGGGCACAGCGTTACTGCTCCGACGCATGAAGTTATGGGACATTACTCAGGGGAACCTTCCTCCGGACCGCTCCTGCGTTCCGGCGTTGATCCAGGACCGGAGGAGTTGGAACGGGTGAGGTTGTGCTTGTGGGAGAGATAAAAGCCGCCCACTGCACCCAAGAGGCCTCCTGCGAGCACGATCCAACGCGTCCCCAGGAGACTGTCCAGCCCCCAGCCTATCAAACTCCAGACTATGATCCCGCCAATGATGTAGCTGAAAACAGCTATTCCATCGTTGTACCCGGCTTCGCCGTAGCGACCGCGCGCGTCAGCCTCTGGGCGCTCATCGCCCGAGCCCGAGCCGGTGCTGGAGGCTCCTTTACGCACGTCCATCAACCGCCTGCGTTCCGGACGACCCGGTCGAGTCACAGTCGTTGTAGAGCTGGTGGCGCGCCTTGGCAAAAACGGTGACCTCGACAATCTGCCAAAGAACTACTGCTCCCACGGCCGCACCGAAAAACCAGGTGCGTTCCAGCCAGGAGGGGACACCGACAAAAAACAGGACAGCGGCAAAGCCGACCACCTTGATGGCGTAAGTGACCATGAAGATTCCGAGGGCGCCGCTGGGATTCGACCGACCGACGAAATGGCCGATGAGCAGGCTCAGCCCGAAGAAGAGTGCCACCACGGCGTAGCCGAAGAGCACGCTCGCGGCCCCGCTCCCCCCGTTCATCGCGAATGCGATGGCGGTGGTGATGACCAGCGCCGCCCCCGTGACAGCGAGGCAACGCAGCAGGATCCGCAGCCACAGGGACTCAGTGGGACCAGACGCGGAGGCACGGGACACACTGGCGCGCGGTGCGTCGGGTGTGCTCATGGGGTTCCGTCCATCGAGGGGTAGGTTGGGCAGGCGTCTCAGCCCGGCCGGTCCCTGAAATTCTACAGCAGATAGAAATCGATCCCGCTCTTAGTTGCTTTTCTCAACCGTCAGCCGGAATCAGCCGTCGTCGGGCAAGGAGTTTCGGCGAGTAGATGTACAGCGCGACGACGGCGGCCGCGAACACTGAGCAGACGATCGCCAGTGGTGCCGGTGCCGTAGCGAGGACAAATCCGGCCGCACCGACCAGTGCAGAGCACGCGGTGACCACAAGCGCTGACTGCACGTGGGTGAGTCCGACGTCGGTCAAACGCTGGTAGACATGCTCGCGGTGCGAGGCGTACCAGCGATCCCCCGCTCTCACTCGCCGCAGGAAGGTGATGAAGGTGTCGGCCAGATAGATCAGCACAGGAGACAGCAGGTACTCGAGGTAAACGCCCGCCAGCAAGCCAGCGACCGCCATGCCGGCGATGGACGCGCCCAGCAGATAACTGCCGACGTCGCCGAGGAAAACAAAACCCCGCCCAAGATTCCAGGGCAGGAATCCAGCGAAAGCTGCAGCAACCACAAGTCCAGCGACTGTAAGCCAGAACTGGCCCACGAGCATGCCGGCTACCGAGTAGAACACGCCCACCAGGACGCCATGGAGGCCGGAGATACCGTTGATGCCGTCCATGAAATTGGCGGCATTCACGTAGGCGGCCACTGCAAGCGCGCCAATCGGCACCCACCAGTAGGATTGCCCGATCGTCCATGCAAGAGCAGTGGTTCCGACTGCTCCGATCGTCAACTGGATCAGCGCACGCAGCCGGATCGACAGACCCCGGTAGTCTTCGATCCAGCCGAGTACGGCCGCCGCTGAAAGGATTGCCAGGACGATGAGCACCACTGAGCGGTCTACCGGGACCAGGCCGGTCAGCAGGGACAGAAGAAGCCCGACGACGATCCCCACTGCGACGGTGATGCCCACTCCCCGGATAACCACCGAGGTGTGAGAGGACCGTTCATTGGGGATGTCGAGCACGCCCAGCTTCTGCAGGATCGGCTTCAGTCCAAACGGCAGGACCAGGCTGAGCAGCAGGGAGGAACCGACAACAACCCAGAGCAGCATGGTCAGGCCCCTTTTTCAGCCGGAGGTTGCATGCCCTCGGAATAGGCCTCGATGCCGCCCTTGACCTTCCAGTCACGCAGGTCGAGCATGCCCGGATCAAGTGCCGCTACCCGGGTGTGCGAAATCTTGGGGTGGAGGGGGCGGGCGTCGTCCTCGTCGATCCCCACAAGGTCTTCGTGTAGTTTCTCGCCTTTGCGCAGGCCGGTGAAGACTATTTCGATGTCCTTCCCGGACATTGCGATCATCCGCTGGGCCACATCCAGAATCTTCACCGGCTCCCCCATGTCGAGGATCAGGACTTCCCCCCCGCTGCCGATTGCTCCCGCCTGAATGACGAGCTGGCAGGCTTCAGGGATGGTCATGAAGAAGCGGGTCACCTCGGGGTCGGTGACAGTGATCGGTCCGCCCACCCTGATCTGCTCAGTGAATAGCGGCAGCATCGATCCGCGGCTACCAATAACGTTGCCGAAGCGGACGGACACGTACCTTGCGCCCGCCGCGCCGGCCGTCCAGGCCGTCAATTTCTCAGCGACGCGCTTCGAGTGACCAAGAACGCTGGTGGGATTGGCGGCCTTGTCCGTGGAAATGTTTACGAAGTTGCTGACACCGGCCGCTTCGGCTGCCCGCAGAACGTTGAGCGTGCCAAGGACGTTCGTTTTCCACGCCTCTTCCGGATACTGCTCAAGCAGGGACACGTGCTTAAGCGCCGCCGCATGGAAAACCACCTCAGGTTTGCGGTCTACGAAGATTGCGCGCAGCGTGTCTGCTTCCCGGATGTCGGCAAGGACTGTGTCCCTGCCCGTCAGCAGTCCCCTGCCTGTCAGGGAGATCTGGGTGGTCTGAAGTCCCGTTTCGTCACGATCAAGCATGATGAGTTCCGCTGGCCCGAACTCTGCGATCTGGCGGCACAGCTCGGAGCCGATGGAACCGCCTGCACCGGTCACCAGAACCCGCCTGCCGGCGATGTAGCCCGCCACCTCGTCAGCGCGGATATCCACCGGACGCCGGCCGATCAAATCCTCCACCGCCACTTCACGGAAATCGGTGAGGCCCTTCTCTCCGCCTCCAGCGAGCATCTCGCGCAGCGGCGGCAGCACGAGTACGCGTATGTTAAGCCCAGTGACGAGGTCCGAAACGCGCCTCACCTGCGCCGCTTCAACATCGGAAAACGCAATGACGAGGGCGGTTGCACGCGTGCGCCGCGCCATCTCGGGCAGATCTTCGAGGCGGCCCAGTACCGGAACCGTGGCGAGCCGCAGGTGCTTCTTGGCGGGATCATCATCGATCAGGCCGACCGGAAAGTAGGGGGACTCCCGATCCTGCATCATCCGGGTTACCAGCGACTTGCCGAGGAAGCCTGCCCCATAGATCAGGGTCCGCTGCGCGTCGTCGCCGGGTTTGGCCTTGCTCTCCACATACATACGCTTCAGATAGCGGGTTGACGCCATGAAGATACAGGCAAAAGGGAAAGCGATAATAGCCACGCTTCGCGGGATCTGGATGACGCTGATGAAAGCGATGCTCACCAGCAGCAGGATCACAGAAACAATCACCGTCACGATCACCAGCAGACGCGCTTCGTGGAAGCTACCGAACGCATAGCGCCCCCGGTAGAGGGCGAAGCTCATCCCGACAACCAGCTGGGAGATCACTGCAACGGCGCAGAAGACGACTGCACCCGGCACATTGATCTGGGTGACCAGCAGCTCCAGGCGAAGGATCACGGCCAGGAAGACAGCAACAATCCACGCGAAGGAATCAAAGGCGTACTGGGACCACAACCACAGGGCCGGCTTGTCTGTCCTGCCGGCGGAGTCGTCCTGATTCACGCGAGCCGCGGAATTCTGGTTATCCGTCTGTGTCATGATTCCTTTGGATGGGCGGTTGGCGTAGCGTCACGCCCCCTTCGATCCGGCGCGAAAAGGCCGTCCGGGCCGTGTAATAGACTTTCCCTACCCGAGAATACTAGCCCGACTGATGCGTGCTCCCTGTGACCGATCACCGCGAGCTGAGCGTTGCGGAGGCTGGCCGAAAGGACCGTTTTGCAGGAAACCGTGGCTGTAGCGGCAGTGACTTTCGACAGACCGGATGACGTACAGACACTTCTCGAAGCGCTCGCACGGCAAGATCACCCGATCGCATCTGTGGCACTGGTTGACTCGGGCACACAGGACGTCTCTGCCCTGGCTGAACAATCCAGCGCTCCCGTGAACTACATCCGGTCCGCCACCAATCTGGGCGGCGCCGGCGGTTTCTCCCTCGCAATTCTTTCCGCGATGGCGAGCGGCGCCGAGTGGATCTGGATCATGGACGACGACGCCCACCCTGAGGACACCGCTGTCCTCAGCAAACTGCTTGAGTCCGCCCATCTGCGCAACCTTGACGTCGTCGTGCCCCTGATCGTCGCACCGACCGATTCCACCCGGCTCTCCTTCCCCTTTCGCATCCAGGGGCGCACCACCCACGATCGGGATCAGGTGGAGAACCTTGGCTTCATTCCGGACATTGCCCAGTTCTTCAACGGAGCGCTGATCCGCGCCGACGTCTTTTTCCGGGTCGGGCTGCCGGATCTACGCCTGTTCATCCGCGGCGATGAAACTGACTTCATGCTGAGGCTCCGCCGCGCCGGCATCCCCTTCGGTACGGTCACCACCGTTGCGCTCAGCCACCCGCCGGGATGGGCTGAAGTGCAGCACGTCATCGGCGACCGGCTCCATGTGCTGGTTCCGGAAACACCCTTCAAGCGCTTCTACTTCTTCCGGAACCGCGGACATCTCACGCGTCGGTACATCCGTGTGCGTTCCTTTGTAGCGGACGTGGTGGGGTACCCGGTCTACTACGTCCGCAGGGGTGATATCCGCGGGCTTGCCTCCTGGGCCCGTACCTACGCTGCAGGAATGCGTGGGCGTAGCTTCGGCCCTCCCTCCGACTTCGGGTTCTGATTGATGACCGCGCAGCCGTCCGTCACCGTGGTGGTGACTACCTTTAACCGCGCCGGCTACTTGAGCCGACTGCTGGATTCTCTGGGACAGCTCGATCCGGCGCCTGCCGCCGTCGTCGTCGTTGACAACGCCAGTACCGACTCCACCGGTGAGGTACTGGAAGCGGCGGCCGCCTCGTTTCCGGTCCCGCTGACGGTTCACCGGCTGGGAGTCAATGCCGGTGGCTCCGGCGGCTTCTCCGCCGGTGTTGAGCGCGCGCTGGCCGACGGCGCGACCTGGCTGTGGCTGATGGACGACGACGTCGAAGTCCTGCCCGGCGCGCTGGCCGCCTTTTCCCCGTGGCTCGAACACTACAGATGCTTGCACGGCCGGCGCCTCGACCACACCGGTGAACCTTTCTTCTGGCAACACCGTTTCAACCCGTTCCTTGGCGTGCACTTCCCGATTCCCGGCAACGTCTTCGCTTCTTCTCCGGTTTTCCGCACCAATGTGGCGTGCTTCGAGGGTGTTCTCCTGCATGCGGGCGTCGTCCGCGAGGTGGGACTGCCTGACCCGCGGTTCTTCATCAACGGCGATGACACCACTTACGGCTGGCTCATCTCCCAGCGGGAGCCAGTTGTCTACATTGACGAGTTTGTGCTGCGGAAGGCCCGCCCGCAGAAGCAGATCGACCTCGGCCTGCGGCATCTGAACGATTCGAGCAACCTGGGACGCTACTGCGGAATGCGGAACCGCGGGCATCTCGCAAGGTATTTGATGGAGTACGGGCAATTCAACCGCGTCGGATTCGCACTGGGAACAGCCCTCACCGCAGCGAAGGAACTGGTACGGCTGATCGCGGTCGAGCATACTCTTTCGGGCGTCGGTTCCCTGTGGCACGGGTGGCGCGAGTCGCGCTTTGTCCTGCGGGATCCCGACTGGCTGCCGATGCCGGCGCTGACTCCCCGGGCAACGGGCGCTGCCTCATGATCTGGTCCGTCGTCGGCGGCAGCGGCTTCGTCGGGAGCGCAGTCCTCAAGGCGCTCACGGAGGCAGGTGAGGAAGCAAGGCCGGTCAGGGCACCGCGCGTCAGTGCATCAGCAGACACACCGGCACGGGTACTCGCGGAGGCTGACCGGCAGGCCGCCGTCGTCGACCGCCTGGCGGCTGAACTCGCCGGTTGCACCGTGGTGGTCAATGC